>JAUWXF010000070.1 GCA_030616475.1 Desulfobacterales bacterium | reverse complement strand
CGGAAATTTGCCCTTCGAGTCGAGATGTGCAAATGAGATCTATAGCTCCAGGATTCTGACCCTCTGGTCGCAGGATGATGAGATCTATACTCTCACATTCCATTAGTGGAATGTAGAATTATAGCAGAGATTTGTGTCCCGATGTCAACTGGCTTGTACGGAATGCTATACCACATATAGTGGTTTCATAAGACGAAAAGGCGCGACCATGGAAAGGAGAACCCTCGATCGCTGCTATGGGAATCTGAAACTCCCGCTATCATAGACAGAGGAAGCTCCACGACGAAAGTAAGTCATGCGGTAACTAACCCCCGTATATCAGCGTGATCGACCGTCGTTGAAGTGTCCCGCCTCTTTCACGAGCCTGGAGAAAAACTATCCTTAGTTCCTTGAAACAAGGGGTGGACAAGTGTTGCCCTATTGACAATTTCAAACATATCAGCAGGTATCCAAATGTCGGATAATACAAAAGACAGAGTCAGGATTATTTTACCATTTAAAGATATCTTTATTCTTTTGACATTCTTGATTATAGTCTTCTATCAAGTCCGTTTCTCCGATCTTTGGCATACCTGCGTTCGGGAATATGTGCATTATATGAGAATTGGCGTCGCCATATCCCTGAACGCCTGCCACAATCAATAAGTAAAGGGGAGAGTTAACGTTATTTTTCAGAGATTTCTCTGAAATCCTTTTATGCCGTGCTTAAGTTGTATCATCAGGTTCATTCGCCATGGTATATCTTAAATGTTCTCAGTAAGTTAGTTTTATGATGAACAGTTCGCTATTTTGTAACCAGAATTAACTTCACCTTTTCAATTTGCTTTTGCCGATTCCTCACCTCTTTTTTTAGAATGAATACGGCTTGAACTCGCAGGTCATAGAGGGAGCCTCCACCTCACTATCGGAACCAGGTGGAGTATAGCTGCTTCCCGTACCTGTTAAGTAGTAAGTCCGGTCGATTCGGCCGTTTTCAGTGAACCATCTCTCGATACCGAATGGGAAGGACACAGACATGCCTGTACCCCCTGGTTTTTTACAGGGTAGTCCATGAAGGTAAGCACGCACAGGCTGGGTATCCCAACCTTGGGACACACGTGTTATTCGAATAGAGGCCTCAAAAAGGTCCGCGCCATGACATTCACCAACATGATCTCGAAAATTAATTGTACCGAATGCTCTGCATAAAACGAACCCATCATCCGGAACTACAACTTTGAGAGCTAAAAGGTTTTTCGTCCAATAACGTAGATCTATCCTACTAGTTTTTGCAACTGCATTGAAAGTGTCATAAAGGTTTCCTGCGGCTGCTCCAATGGGGCTTGCTGAAAAACCATCGGGCATCATTTTTTCCCAGCCACCGATAGGTTGACAAATCATATTCAAAGCCCTCCGATAGACTGCACCCAACATACCCGTTCCATACAGGTAATACCTATATGTATCATGATCCCAAACTACGGCAGGTTGTGAGGTAAATCGCCCTGAGATCTGCGAGAATGGGCCACAGGTACCATCCTCACACTTCGAAATCCACAGTGTGTTTGCTGGGTCAATTTTCCGCACGACTAAACATTGAGTTTTTGCACTGATGGGTGTGATACTGGACAAAACAACAACCATGGCCAACAGAATAATCAAAAATACTGATTTTTTACTCATTACCGGCCTCCTCTCTAATCTTGCAATTTTTTGTAAATATCTCCCCTTTACCCACTTTTATGAATAGAATTTTTTAGTGAATCACAAAAATTCTTGTAATAATGAATGATGTTTTCATTTTTTCTTACCATTTTCATAACAAATTACATTCTATATTTAACTAAAAAACCTCAATAATGCCGAACCATTATCAGTGTAGCGGTCCTCATTTTATTGGGTTCCACGGCTTTCTGTCGCCGGATTGCTAGGAGTTTGGCTTTATCGAGAAAAAACTCCAAACAGAACACCCATGTTCCGTCAGGAGCAAGGCATGCACATTTTGAGGGGTTTCTCCATTTGATTTATGGCTTCATATGGGGTTAACCGATTTCAGGAAAACAGCTCATTTCGACTCAATGACGCGGTAAGGTCATCCAACATTAGCCACTCGTAGCCGTTAGGAAGTGAGCATGTAGCAGGAAGAACAAGGGGAGCTTCAACGAAAACCAGATGCGATTTGAACTTCAGCTTGGAACCGAACCGCTTGTGGATCGTGTCCAGATGAGAACGGGCTAATGCGTTGTCCGGTTAGCAAATTCTTGCGATTCTGTCAATTAATTTGTTGGGAAGGAGGGGGCGCTGGGAATGAACAGACTACTCGACGGTTGGCCTATATATTGGGGTTGATTCTGTGATGCCGGGACTAAAGGAAGCTTGCCATTATCGCTACTTACCCCATTCCCAAACGCAGTATAGATATCATACCAAATCCCATTTGGGAACCAAAAAAGGACTGTAAAGATGTCCATCTGACATCAGTGTCTCAAAACATGGGTTGCCAAAACACAGATGTCCTCACAGTATCTTTGATGGTGTGACCAAGAATCCGAGTACAACTTCCTTGCCACACTCTTTACCCAGCAATCAGCCAGTTTTGTCAAAGATTCCTAACCGATATCGCAACTTTTGTCAAGTTCTGGGTCAAGTTTAGGGGCAACTGACAGGCTGGAGGGGTGTTTTCAGGCGTGGAACTGAAAAATTCAGGCTGGAGCCGGACCGTGTTAACCCAAGGATCAGGTGCTTTCCCTGGGCAAAAGTCAAGATGTCATTCAGCGACCTAAAAAAGTGAGCTTTTTCACTATTTTAACGTTATAGCAGGTACTTGTGTCGGGCGGTTTGAGGTCATGAGTGCAGATGGCAGTCATCCCAATTTTCGCAGGTCTGGCACAGAGACAATATATGGGGCTTACCAGAAGAAGCAAAGCTACTCCTGGGTCTCCCTCTACTGTTTGGCCTTCCTGACTTTTTCCAGCTCTTTTCCAATTATGTCCTGAAATGCTTCCACAGATCTTTGCCTCAAAAGCCTGCCATTGATAAAAATGGTCGGCGTTCCTCTAACGCCTGCTTTCGTCCCGTCTCGAACATCCTCGCTGATTCTCGCCAGTATATCTGGATCCTGCAAGTCTTTCCAAAACTGCTCTTCATTAAGAGCCAGCTCGCAGGCGATTGCTTGGATCGTCTCATCACTAAGCCGGCTAGAATTTTTGAAAAGCCAGCCGTAAAATTCCCAGAACTTGCCCTGCTTGTCGGCGGCGAGTGCTGCCGCCGCAGCCTTCTCGGCATATTTGTGGTTTCTCAATGGAAAGTTCTTGTGGACGAATTTCACTTCATTAGGGTATTTTTCGAGCACCTGCTCAAGTAGAAGCAACAGCTTCTCACAGTATGGTCACTGATAGTCGTCGAAAACAGCAATCACCACAGGTGCATCAGCTGGTCCCTTGAAAGGGGAACCTGAGACTTTGATGTCATAGATAAAGTTGAGGGTGATGACATACACTGTTTTGTTCTTTCGGCTGGTCAGAAAAAATGTATCCTCCCTGTGGCCTGCCTCGATTCCGCCCACATGTTTTCCAACGGTAAACTTGTCGTTCAACTTACCATCTCCAGAATAGATCAAGATCTCCCCTTGCTCGGTGAGGACGAAAATCCATCTCCCATTGGTGGAAAATGCTACACCAAGAGGTGACACCTCTAATTTCAATGTACTCCGTATGTCCCACTCCACCGAGGGAAAACCATCACTAACAAAAGCCACGCCAATGAACAATGATAGCAGAAAAACAGTTTTCCTAGGCTTCACGCCAAACCCTCCTTTCCGAATGCAGCCGCGTTCTAAAGATCCGAACCTCACCATTTTAGCCACCAGTGTAGACTTGCTCTGTCAAGAGATAGGCTCCCTCTGCACTCTCTCCATGCAGGATCACTGGCCTGTCTTTCACTATTGCCTGACTCGATAGCTTGGCCCTCGACTATGCGGAGCACAAGGCAATTTTGGCCGAAAAATAATTGGCCCCTTTAAGGGGCCTTCCTCATACCGCGTCCCAGGAACGCGGCCATTGATTTGTTTGAGATGAGCATCGAGCAAGGGCCCGGTGCTCATCCCGTAAATGTTATGGACAGTCTTTTGTTCCAGAACAATCTGGATCAGCGCAATCCAACAGCCCGTCATTGTCGTTGTCTATACCGTCTCGGCAAGTTTTACCCTTACCCTCTGATGCTTGGGGACTTTGATCGACTGTACCCCCTTTGACACGGATCTCCTTGTCGGCAGTGTTATTGTCCTCATTGGGATCATTTGTGGTGGTCGACACACTGGCTACATTGGTGATTCGTCTCACACTTCCATTAGCTTCCACAACGATGTCCACCGATACTGAATCGTCTGCCGCCAAAGTACCAAAGTCGCAGGTTACATCATGCATCGTTTCATCATATGCGCAAGCACCATTTCCTGAATCCATGATATAGATGATCTTTTTAGGATGCAAAGGCAGCTCATCAACGACCACGACATCCTGCGCGTCAGATGGTCCGGAATTGCTCACTAGCAGAGTGTAGACAATCTCCCGTGACGGATTATCACTGAGGAAGTTGGCGTCCTTGCTGATGACCAGGTCTGCCTCTGCATTGACCGTGGTAGTCTCAGTAGCGGTGTTGTTGGAGCCATCGGGATCTGGCGTGACAGACGATACGCCGGCCGTGTCAGTGATGGTCGTACCGTCAGGCACCGCCGGGTCGACCAGCACCTCGATGAACACTGTCACGAACTCACCGGGATTGAGATCGTTCAGATCGCACTCCATATTGGTCGATCCCTCCAGCGGGACACAAGTACCCGAGCCATTGGAGATGGTGTAGCCCACGTAACTTACCTCGTCGGGCAGCGCATCAGTGAGCATGACGTCCACCACCGTCGACGGGCCTGTGTTCTCGATGGTCACATCGTAGGTGAGGTTCTCACCCGCCAGTACCGGATCCGGGTTGTCAGACTTGGTAACCACCAGGTCGGCACTTGCTTCGACGGTTGTCGCCGTGGTCGCCAGGTTGTTGGAGTTGTCCGAATCGAACAAGTCGCTATAGACCTGGGCGTTGTTGCCGAGAATGCCCAGAGTCTGCGGCTCGACAGTCACCACGATCTGCATGGTAGCAGATCCGGCGGAGGCGAGGGTGTCGACGGTGCAGGTTGTGGGAAGTGCTCCATCACCGGGTACTCCGGCATTGCAGGCTCCATCCGGGGAGCTGACCGAGTTGATGGTCACGCCTGCCGGCAGCACGTCTTCTATTACCACGTTTACCGCAGTCGAAGGCCCGTTGTTGGTGACCTCCAGATCGTACGTGAGCTGGGTGCCGGCGGTCACTGGATCGGGTGTGGCCGTCTTGGTCAAGGCCAGGTTGGCCACAGGCTCGACCCCGACCCCGTCTCTAGCACTGTTGTTGGTGTTGTCCGGGTCATAGGCGTCGCTGGATGCAGTGGCTATGTCGTTGATGTTCTGGCCCTCATCTGCCAATAACTCCACCACCACCGTCGCCTCGGCTCCTGGCGCAAGGTCACCCAGAGTGCAGTCCACGTCACCGCTGCCCACCTGCGGGTTCGATGTCGCTATGCAACTACCCGGTGTGATGGTGCCGAACTCGAACGTACCGTTACTGACATGGGCGTCATGGAGCGTCACGTTCGTTGCCGTTGAGGGACCCCAGTTTTTCACGATGATGGTGCAGGTCCCCGTCTCACCGGCCAGTAACGGATCATCAGGCTTGCAGTCCTTAAACACCTGTAAGTCGGCAATCTCTGTCACCGTCACCTCATCTTCCGCCACGTTATTGTTTTGGTCGGGATCAGGGCTGAGGCTGAAGACCGTCACACGGTCGTTGATGTCCTGCGGCTCATCGGCTGTTACAGGGATCTCGATAGTGACAGAGGTGCCTGGTAAAATACTACCCAGGTCGCAGGTTACGGTGCCAGCACCATTCTGCGGGTCACCCGTGGTGGTGCAAGTGCCAGCCGAGGTGGTCACTGTGCCAAATTCGAAGATACCGTCGCTGACATACTCGTCAATAGCAGTTACGCTAAGAGCAGGGTCAGGTCCGAGATTCTGGACCGTGATGGTGCAGGTGGCCGTGTCCCCAACCAGCATAGGCCGATCGGGCTTGCAGTCCTTAAACACCCTCAGG
This sequence comes from Desulfobacterales bacterium, assembly GCA_030616475.1. Classification (GTDB taxonomy): domain Bacteria; phylum Desulfobacterota; class Desulfobacteria; order Desulfobacterales. Next base: position 9,557 of record JAUWXF010000070.1, on the reverse strand, counting down.
TCGGCCGTAGTTATACTTGCAACTGCTGCATCAAGCTGGATGCGAGGCGTGACAAGGCCGCAGAACTCGCATTTGCGTCCGGGAGGGTCATTGGCAGAAAAGTCACAGGGAGGACGTGTATCTGTCACCAGCACTCCGGTATTCTCTAGTAGATTCTGAATATCGCCAACCGTCATGCTGGGATCGATGGCCTTGATCATGGCAAAGGCGCCGGTCACCTGCGGAGCGGCCATGGACGTGCCACCCCAGCCGTGGCCCCAATCGTCATCCGGCACGGAGGAGTCCACGCACTTGCCCACGGCCAACAGGTCCACAAGCGAATGCATGTTGTGTGACACCTCGTCGAACGTGCCGCAGGGGTTGCCGTCGTAGACGGTACCAACAGTGACGGCCGGCGAGATGCAGCCGGGGGAACCCAATGCATCTGTCCAGCCGTTGTTGCCCGATGAGATCACGGTGGCGATGTCGTCGGACAACAGGTTGTTGATTGCATCGTACACACCGCCACTGTCGCATGCGCTTGTGTGCTCTCCTCCGCCAAGACTCATGTTGACGGAAGAAATGTTATAGTGGTAGCGAAGGGTATTGTGAACGTATTCCAAGGCTGACATATAGTCGGAATCAAACGTTTTGACACAAGGATCGTTGGCAGTACCGTCTTCATCGCAATCGTTCTTCCTGTGGAACACTTGAATTGCGATAATGTTGGCTTCCGGTGCGACCCCGTCATAACAATCAGTGGCGGCGGGCCCGCAATCCCAATCGGGGGGGCCAGGGTCCTGGCCTGCAGCGATGCCTGCCACATGGGAGCCATGAGCGCATAGGTTGGTGAAACCATCCCAGCACCGAGCGGTTGTGGCATCGGCTGAGCCCAAACCTGTTTGCGTGGTACCACCGCCCGGGCATAGAGAGACACGGTTACTGTCGCCATGAGGATCGGAGAAGCAGGCTTCATGGACCACGCGGCCGCCGAAAAAGGGATGATCGGCGTCAATGCCGGTATCCAAGATAACCACATTCTGCCCCATACCGCCGAATCCGGCATCCCAAGTCGCGTCGGCGCCGATGTGGGCAGTGGTACTCGCTAGATGCGGCTCTCTCTCTTTGTCCTCCTGAATGGTCGTCACTAGGGGCTTGTTGACCAAGTGCTCCAAGGCAGCCGCGCTAGCCTTCAGCGCCACATAGGGTATGGAGTCCCATTCAGCATATTGTTCATACTCTCCCGCGGCGCGGCTGGACATCATTTCGAAGAATCGCTCTCTCGCGTCCATGATGGCTTCCCGCTGCCGTTCGACTCCTCTGGCGCTGGCATGAGCGCCCTCCGGTATGAATGGAGCCGGCAGCTGCAGGCCCACAATTAGCCGCACCTGACCCTCCTTCATGGCTTTTTCACGTAGCTTTGAGATGTCATCAGCAAAGCCGGTGCTGGTAAACGCCAGCAGCAGCAAAAGTACCGCCAAGAGGGGTATGCCCCTTACGAATATGGTGTTTGATCTCATCGAAAAACCTCCTTTCTCTTTTCGTTACTTGTTGAGTTGATGTTCAGAGAAGTGGCATGATACGAGCCAACGGTTTAGAAAGATACATCGCCTCTCCCCTGGGGCCCTTGTTATTACAGTGTGTAGCTTTCTACCTCTCGTGCGCCGGGTGGCCAGGGCATCGACTGAGTCCGAGCCTGGCTGTGAATTACTGCGGTCAGCATCAAGCCCGGTGTTGGGATGACCTCAGCCTAGTCGGCGCCACCGGATTTAGTGTCCCCGGCGGCGTCTTCACTAGCCTCGACAGCGGCCCCTGTCTTGTGCGGCTCTCTCTCAGAGTCTTCCTGTATAGTCGTCACATAGGGCGAGTTGGCCAACTCCTTCAAAGCCGCCGTGTCGACCTTCATTGCCACGTAAGGCACAGAATCATAGACGGCATAGACCAGAACCTCGTAACCGGCCAGACTATTGAGCAAGGCCTCCCTCGTGGCAGCGATAGCCTCCCGTTGCTGCTTGACCGCTTCGGGGCTGGCAAGAGTGCCCTCGGGCTTGAAACCGGGAGCCGGCAACTTCAGGCCCGCGATCACCCGCACCTGACCCTCCTCAGCGGCTTTCTCAAACAACTCCGAGATGTCTTGCGTCTGGGGGGACACATCTTTATCTTCGACATTGGGCGCAGCAAAGCCAGTGCTAGTCAGCGCAACCGGCAGCGACAGCACTGCCAAAAGCCGTATGCCCTTGGCTAGTATGGCGTTTAATTTCATCGGAGAAGCTCCTCAGGGTCCTCCTAGATGGTCGTCACGTATAGCTATTAAGGACAGTTTTTTCATGGTCCCTGCCTTTATTCTTTATCCCTCCTTTGACTCCAAATAAAGTGTCACGCTCCTAACAGAACATCACCGCCCTGTCAGGAGCCAAGTCAGCCCATTTTGAGGGGTTTTTCCATGTGAATTTCCTTTGAATAGAGGTAAGATCAGGTGGGAAGGCCTTAAGCCGGTTACCACAAGAACCACTCAAAGTCAAGAGGTCGAGCGGCTTTTTTTGTTGTATTTCCGCCACTTGCTCTTAATGCTCTTAAATTGCCGAAGCTAAGGATCTTGGCGTGGGGAAAATGCGACGTGACTCGGGCTTTGAGGGCCGATGTGGGGTAGAGCGGGAATACAAGATGTAGGAGGCCGCCAAGGAAGATGAAATCGTTGATGTCTTGCCAACAGTTACACTCGCCCACCGGACGATTTTGTCAGAGATTTCTAATGGATATCACAAATTTTGTCAACCTTTTGGCGGTATTTTGGTTAACCGAGAGGCTGTAAGGCCACTGTCAGCCGAATTGACCGAAAGATTCAGATTGTGGCCAGGGTGGTTCAGTTAATAGGCACCGCTGTCTACATGGGCCATGAGATATTCCCTGTCTTTTTCAGTGCGGGCACAGATCCCCACATTGCCCAGGCGGACATTCGTCAAATCGATGGACCTTACGGCCTTATAGGCACGAACCATTTCCTCCACAGAGGGACTTCTGAAATCCTTCATCTTATGTTCAGGGAAAAAGGCGAGGATGGTGAGAAGATCGGCATGGATGAAGGCTTGAGAATGGTTAAAGCCTTCCCTTTCTCAGGATAGCTATGAGAAGCCACAGACCCATCACGGCAGCCGCGACAAAACCAATAATGCCGATGACCGGGATGCCGAACAGGAACGGAGGCGTTTTGGAAACAACGATCAGGGCGGAACCGACGATGAGGGCTGCAATGACAATGGAAAAAGCTATCCGATTGCTGATCTGGTCATGGGTCGCCAGCATCGGCTCAAGCCCCCGGTGCTCAAATTCCATCTTGACCTTGCCCCGTTTCATCTGCCACAACAGCTCACGCAGCTCCCCCGGGATTTCCTGGATAAGTCGAACAAGCTCAGTACCGGATCTAAGGATATCGCTTGCCACCTGCTTTGGATGGAGTCTGGCCATCCTGATGCGCTGAATGAACGGAGCGGCTTGATTGATCATGTGGAAATCCGGATCAAGCGAAAGACCAACGCCCTCCACAGTGGCTAATGCTTTCAACATCAGAAAAAGATCGGGCGGCATCTGTAGACCATGGCGTGAGACCAGTTCCATAAGCTGCTTGAGGAGCTTTTCCATTTGAACATCTTTAAGTGGCTTGTAAAGATGCTGCCCCATGAAATCCGCTAAATCTCTCGCTAAGAGCCGTGTGTCAGGTTCCTCATCATACTGTGTAAGCATAAGGAGAGCCTGCATAGCCCCCGATTCATCTCTCCTTACAACGCAATGGACGAGATCAGCAAAATCTTCCCGGGTCTGCCGGTCGATCGATCCCATCATACCAAAATCGAGATAGCAGAGCACATTACCGGGCAGGACAAAGATATTCCCCGGGTGGGGGTCTGCATGAAAGAAACCGTGATCAAATACCTGCTTGAGGATCAGGTCGGCTCCCCTGGCGGTGATGATCTTCCTGTCCAATCCTTCATTCTCTATGCGGTCAATCTCCGAGGCCTTGACCCCATCGATATACTCCATGGTGAGGACACGCTCTGTTGTTGTCTCGCGAAATACCTTGGGGACATAGACAGTCGCATCGTCCATAAATTGCCGGGCAAATCGCTCTATGTGGGAGGCCTCGATGGTATAATCTATTTCTTTTTCAAGGGTGCGGGCAAATTCCTCCACGATTCTCACAGGGCGATTCACCTGGAATTCCTCTAAGTGCCGCTCCATGAGCAAGGCTAAATGGAGCATTATCTCCAGATCCACCTCGATAATTTTGCGGATACCAGGACGCTGCACCTTGACTACCACTTCCTCGCCATCCTTCAACTGTGCCCTGTGAACCTGGCCTATTGACGCTGCTGCAAGAGGCGTTTCCTCGAAGCGCAGGAATATATCCCCGGGCGCAGCGCCAAGCTCTGATTCAATGATTTGCGCGACCTCCGCATAGGCGAAGGAAGGAACATGATCCTGGAGTTTGGAAAGCTCTTCTACAAATTCTACGGGAATCAGGTCGGGACGCGTGGAAAGTACCTGGCCCAGTTTAATAAAGCTGGGCCCAAGTTCTTCCAGTGCCATTCGAACCCTTTCCGACCTGGTGAGTCTCTCTACCTGCTCCCGCCTTTTCCTGGAGATCATTTGAAGGCCGATTTCAAGATACTGTTCGATCTTCAGGACGTCCACCAGGTCGCCAAAACCGTACTTAAAGAGGACAGTAAGGATCTGGCGGTATCGGTTCAGGTGACGGTAGGTGCGGCCAATTACGCCAATTTTTCTTATGCTCAACATCGAATCCGCTCTTTCTCAAAAGCTACGCTCCTGTCTGATATTTTCGTAAGCCTCGTGGATCTCCCGAAAACGTTTCGTGGCAAATTCCGTGAATTCTTCGGGAAGACCCTTGGACACAATCGTGTCAGGGTGAAAATCCTTGACAAGCTTTTTGTAACTCGCTTTGATTTCCTCATCCGAGCTGTCAGGGGTGCAGTTCAAGACCTTGTAAAACCTATCAACATCTTTGAAATAAGCCGCTTTCATATTCTTGAACTGCTGGTCGCTGATGTGAAAAATCTCTTTAATCCTGTTAAGTGCGGCTTCTTCAGCAGGGTGAAATCTGTTGTCTGCTGCGGCTATGCGGAAGAGCAGTTCCAAAAATGAAACAAGCACTGTAGGGTGCCCCATGCTGATTTCGTGAAACTGCATTGCAAAATCATCAATTGAATACCTAGAATCCTTTGCCTCATTAAAGACCTGGTTGGCGAATTGCTTCTCAGTCTCGGTTATGTTCAGATTGCTGATAAAGTGCTCGACAACGGCAATTTCATCTCTACTTACCACACCGTCTATTTTTGCAAGCTTGCCCAAAATTGAAAACATGCTCACAAAATAGGCAGCCTGGGTCTGTTCTGCACGTATGAGTCTCGGCCTCCCGATCATGCGGGTTTCCTTTTTGTCAACCAGATGATGTCCCAGAGCTGCCCCGGCAACAGCACCCAGAGGGCCGCCGATCAACAGCCCCATAGACCCAAACGCAAGTTTCCCAAACCATCCCATGGTTTCTGTCCTCCTCGTTATGTTGGTGAATGTATAGAAATGGCCTTTCTTTCCAGCCTGATATAGCAAAAAAGCGCAGGACGGTCAAAGTATAGAGCTTCAGAAAACGATTTTGGCAAGGCCAGAGGGGAAAAATCCGAGTAAGGCGTAAATCTTTTTGTCTAATTCGTGGTGCACGGGATCATGAGCTTGGTATACCCGGTCTCAATCGCTGTCCCCAAACCTGAGCCTGTGCCAGAAAAGCCGGTTTCTTCTATGGTCCAAACAAAATGGAATTTGTAATAGGTCAGGACCCATTGCTTTTTTTGTCATTTCGACCAAAGGGCCTGCCCTGCCCGCCCTGGCGCGACAGCTTTAGCATTGATGTCCGTCCCCATCATCCCGGTCTGGGCCAGGGGCGCGACAGCCGCCAAACAAGCGCTTCGTTTTTATGAGCCCGGTCTGGGCCAGGGAGAAATCTTTTAGCTTGGAACTGTGCAGTAAGAGGGGACGTTCGGAAAGAAGTCAAAAAACTTCATCTAGCCATAGGAAAAAATAGATGGTGCGTTACTGAAATCGCAACGGTAACGTTGCAGGGCAACCTCAGCAAGCTGAAGTAACCTGAGGGCCAAGCGGGAAGGACTTAGGATGCTTTCTTGCGAAGAGCATTACTGGACTGTGTTCGATCTCCAATGAATAGAAAAAGAAGCGATATCCGTTGTGTCTAAAAACGACAGGCATACCGTGAGCCTACCTTTTGCTTCAGAAAAAGTCCAGAATCTTGGTTTAATCTATCACTCTTCTTTCGGTTCGTCCGGTGCGCCGCTCACAGCTATGTCCGATGTTGCAATGTGGCCATCCTTACTGTCAACCGACGGTTTGCCTGAGATGAAGGTGAGGATTTCACTGCTGACCGGGGGGCATCCTGGAATGAAGATTCCATTCCCGCGGTGCAGAGCCGTGCAATTACCGATACAGAGCGTGCCCTCCGGCACTTCCTCGTGGCCTTTGCCGATAGCAATGCGTAGACTGGTATCTGAAGGAAAACAGTCGAAAAGGCGATCTCCGTAATGCTTCAGGAACAAAAAGAGGGTGGACTGGCATGCGCTACATGAGTTCTTGTCCAGAACATTGATATTCGGGAACTCGATCGAGAGATTTTCAGGCGGGGGAGCAAACGGAGAACTCCAGTCGTGCCAGCCGTCGGGTGTGACCGAAATAGAGTCAAGGTCGATCACGCCGTAGCCGCGCTCAGCGCCGATGCGCAAATGCGGAATCTCTTCCGCCGCCGTACCCATCAGCTTGCATGCTATGGCGTCTGCTGCAAAGGCATCAGCGCTCACGACGATTACACCGAGAGGCTTGGCTTGGCCGGCGCTAGGACCCAGCCCTTCCATACCCACTGTACCGTCGATGATAGAAAGATGCGGGCGGAGCACCGAGGACATATCAGCGATAGCTATGTCGATTGGCTTTTCGTCGTGCCCTTCGACCGGCGGCAACATATGCAGGTCTACCTTGCTACGCCGCCAGAGACAGCCTTTCATGTTCTTGAGAGCCAGTGTCACGCCGGTGTGCATGTGCATCTTCATGACCGGGAGTGACACGACAAGATCATATTCAAGCACTTCCGGGCAGACCTTAAGAGAATTGATCGCAACACCGTTGGGGACCGGCACCTCGACAAAGCGGCGGGCATCCATGTCTATCAGGAGGCAATCGCGCTCATGTGCGATCAATGTGATACCAGCGGCGTCAAAGGCTTCCTCCGTCTTGACGCCCAATATGGGACTTTCCCCAACAGCTACATCCGCCCCGGCTTCCCTGAACGCATCGATAGCAGCAGCGACGACCTGCGGGTGTGTGGTTATGCCTGCTTCAGGAGGAGCAACCCGACCGATATTGGGCTTGAGCAGTACTCGCTTCCCGCGGGCAGGTGAAAGATCCACCTGCGCCAGTGCCGCATAAGTGTTGCCATAGGGACCGTCCCCGCCCGCAACATGAACTGACGGGCGGATGGGTGAGTGCCGGAACGGGCTTTCAGTCAGACTGATCGATATCACTGATTGCACCTGAATATTCCGGCCTGTAAAACGGGGTAAATACGATTTTGTCTATGGTTCCCACTCTATACCGCCTTCGTTTCTTTCTTTCAACTGCATAGGCGTCTAAGAAAAGCCTGGACTTTCTAAAACAGAGTGCAAACGGGTCCAGTGCGGTTCGGCTCCCGGCAGCGGCATGCCGAAAGTGCACCAGGATACGCCTCTTTTCGTCAACCGCACGCATGATCTCTTCGAGGATGTCAGGCCTGCACCCAAAGCCGTCTTTGATAATAACATCCTGGATGACAGACCTCAAAAGCTGTTTCTGGGACTCGGGTATGTGATCAATAATGTTGTAAAGCCCTTTAAGCGCACGTCGCACGACCGAAAAATCTCTGGTGGCAAACAGATGACGAGTAGCCAGGACAAGGGCCAGGAGTTCGCTGAGGGGGAGCTTCCCAATGGTGACCACAGGATCGCCAAGGATAGTGAAGCGGCCTTTTTCACGGGAAAATCGAAACCCCATTTCGGCAAGCTGATTTCGGTCATAGTAGAATTGTCTGGTAGATATTCCAAGGTCTTTAGCGATTTGACCGGGGAGTCTGTCGGGCTGTGTTCTGACCTCAACGATGATTCGCAGAAGACGCGCAAGCCGGTGACTTTGCATAAAAAAACTATAGATTTTAACAGGTTCAAAGTCAAGGCAAAAAAATCCATAGCCTGATGTCTCAGGATTTCTACAACCTGTTGAGCTTACAGGTATTTATCTGCCCTATTCCGACATCGATCAGGGAATGATGGAATGATGGAATATTGGAATGATGAAAAAGACAAAATGACCAAAATCCTTGTAAACCCATTATTCCACCATTCCATTATTCCAGTATTCCAATTGCAGAGCGAAGCGGAGCTAAGTTCTATTCCTATTGACAGGTTCAAAGTGTGCTGGTAGTCACACATTCATGGCTCACAAAATTCGCGTTGGCGCCCTGATTTCAGGAGGCGGAAGCAATCTCCAGGCCATCATCGATGCCTCCAAGTCGAACCGAATAGATGCAAGGGTCGTGTTTGTGGGCTCGGACAACCCGGAGGCCTACGGTCTCAAGAGGGCACAGAAGCATGCGATTCCCACCTTTGTAGTCGACTACCGGACCATCATAGAAGAGACCCGTGGAAGACCGCCAAAAAATTTGCTTCCCGAGGACTTTGATCTGGAAGTCTGCCTTCGGCGGACCAGACAACGCCTGTCCGATGCCTCTTCGGACCGCGTGAAGGCGGAGCGGTACTTTTGCATTAGGGCCATTGCCGAAGCCGCCCTGCTTCGAGAAATGGCAGCCTATCCGTTTGACCTTCTGGTCCTGGCAGGCTTCATGCGAATACTTACTCCCTACTTCATTGACCGCGTGAACACGGACCCGTCACAACTCCGGATCATGAACATCCATCCATCTCTTCTTCCATCATTTCCAGGCGCAGATGGATATGGTGACACGTATCGCTATGGTTGCAAGGTGGGGGGTTGCACGGTGCATTTTGTTGACTATGGAGAAGACACCGGACCTATTGTTGGACAGAAGGCTTTTGAGATAACCCCCGATGACACCATTGATACGGTCAGGGAGAAAGGTCTCAAACTTGAATGGCAGCTTTACCCGGAATGCATTCAGCTATTTGCAGAAAACCGTTTGCAGGTAGTCTTCAAGACCTATACGCTCGAAAACGGCACTGATGTCAAAAGAAAGCTAGTTCAAATCGCCGGCTAGTTCATTGACCCAAATGTTCTACATTCAATTTTGGCAATTCAACATGTTGCCGGAACGTAACAATAGTTGTGAAAATCCGAATATCGAAATCCGAAATCCCTGGCCCACACCTGACTTACATGGGCAGCAGAATCATCCAGGTATGTCGCGCCAGGGCAGGCCGAAACAATATCAAAATTCAAATGTTCAAAATTCAAAACAAACAAAAGCAGTTTAGCCCTGTGTCTTTATGTTTTGG
>JAUWXF010000040.1 GCA_030616475.1 Desulfobacterales bacterium | reverse complement strand
TTTTAGATTAATTTCGCAAAATTATCTTTACCACAAAAGTGAGCCCTTTACTACTATTATGAGTAGTAAAACTAGTAATTACTCTTCGCTAAACCCTTATCAAGGGGTGCGAAACTTGAGTAAGTAACTAAATGCCAGCCGCATATGAGTTATTTACTTTCTTACGGACGTCCCCCTCTGGGGAATGATGCCTTTCCAGGAGCTCGTTTAACCCAAAAATGGGCTTGAGCTACAGCGGCACGACCCTGCGAATCCAGTGAATGGTAATGTTAGTGTTCATTAATTCGTTTATTTTAGATCTTCAATATGACCTCTTCTCGGATTAATCCACCGCTCTATTTTCTCTGTACATTCCGCGCTTTTACTTATGACCACTGTACCAACGATTTTAAAAGGAAATTCTACCGTTCTGTCAAGTTCTGGAGAGAAAGCATGAATCGATCCTTGTCCGGGAAATGTGTTTAAGCGATTTGAATAAGCTTTTTGCAACTGTAAATATCGTCTATCATTAGGAGAAAAAAATACAGGTCTTATACATGAGCTTTTTTTGTTGAGGCCAGCAATATAAACGATTTGGTCCCATTCTTTCTTTTCTCTGTCACGAACAAAGGTCATTCCTTCAGGAATATCGATCTCAAAATTATGCTTTATTACCTGTCCTGGTTTGATAATTAGCCCAAGGTCCTCATTAGTATCAAAAAAATCGACATTAATATTCAATTCAAGATTTACGTCCCCCACTGACTTATCTTTGACGATTGATATCATCTCCTTTGCTATATCTGCATAAGGTATATTTTTTCCTTCATAATGCACATGAGTAATGAATAACTCTTGATTACCTTTATTGGCAATTATAAGCCTCAAATTTGATTTAACTCCAATAACTTCAATTTCTGGCTTTGGGAAAAGGATGGTTTTTACCATTGGGTAAAGAGATGCAGAGTGCATGAGTGCGGTAACCAAGACTGCGAAAAATCCGACAACTATGGCAGCATACTTGATAAAGTTTTTAAATTTATTCTGATAGCTTCCACAATGGGTGCACAGCCTTGCAAATAGAGGAATTTCATTTTTACACTGAATGCAGACATTTGTTTTTATCGGTTGCTCTTCGTTATTAAGAGAGGAAGATTTAGATGAGATTTTCTCTTGTCGTTCTGACATGATTCGGATGTCCTACTAATAGACACTAACGCCATTTTCACTGGCGCCAGCTGTTGGGGGTCCAGTGCAAAAAGAGGTTAGCTAATTTTTTCTGCTATAAAATCGACGAATTCGTAGCTTTGGTTGTTTTGCCGGAACTGCCTATTGTCTTCAAAGTCAATGCTCGGAAACATGGTAACCAGATTTAAATCGTCATAAGATTCCATTACATTCTGATTGTAATCGTTCTTAGGCACTAGCCCCTTCAGAGCCATACAGTGTTCAACCACACCACCAACCAACAAGTCAGCCAGTTGGATAGCAAAACTTGATTTTGAGTCTTTTTGTTCGACTGCGGATAATTTCAAAGGAAAGTTAAAGCTCGAAATATTTGTAGCTTTGAAAGATATATTTTCGGAGATCCCTATAAAACGCTCTATGGCTTTTTTGTAAGTTTTCAGTTTATTTGATGTATCATGCACGATCATGTATTCTCTATCAATAATCTCCTCTAAACGATTGACGAGGCTGAGTATTACAATGAATACAATATCTGTATCGTTATCTGGTTTCAAGATATCTTTCGTGCAACTTTCTACCTTTCGTGACAGAGGTAACAGGAACTCTGACAGCTCTTTTCCAATCAACGATTTTGCATGGTCTGTCAGCAAATGAATATTTAGAATGGATTTGTTTTTTGAAGCTCTCAGATAAAGATAAAGCAGATCCTCAAACTGTTTTTTTCCCCATAAAGTTCCTGCCGTATAATAAAGTAATGACGCTAAAGCATAATTATGTCCATCTTTAAAAAAATTAATGCCGTTTTGATAAAAAAAGGGCTCTACACAATCATCAAGGAACCTTAAAATAAGAAAATATTTTTTGTCGCAAACATAAGTGATTCCCATAAAATCATTAAGAATTGCTTTTTGGATTTCGAGTAGCGGTTTCCAGTATGATTTTCTTTTTGATAATTTTTTATGCTTCAATTCCTTCCCTTGCCTTCTAGGAAACAGATCATCTATAAGACCTCGCGCCGTTTTTTCATCTATCATTAATGATGATGCGGCCTGTACAGGTTGATCTAAATTTAATAGATCATAACCTGTGTAACCTGATTCATCCATGTATACAGTTTTCATATTATTTTAAAAGCTAACCTTAGAGTATATTTCCTATATGCAGGTTTATATTACTGCACAAGGAATGTGATATCAAGGATTATTACAATAAATACAATACGTTTGTCAACGAGCGTCGTAATATTGAAACCGGAAGATAACGAAAATGATGTCATTCGGTATTATACTGCCTATATGCAGCTTTATATTACTCCGACACAAATTTCGTCTTGCAATTATCGAATAAATAACATACGTTTCTCAAGAATGAGTGCAATATTGAAATCTAAAAATACTGAAGGCGAGCTGGGCATATGAAACTCCTCGATCAAGTCCGGGGGGGAGAGGGGGATGTCCCCCTTTCCCCCCCAATAGCGGTGCAGATCAGGCCGCTCGACGCTTCACATCCGCTCCATTGTGTTGTTGGGCAGCCTCAAAAAGCGAACAGTCGTTGTAAAACTGAGATAACTTCCAACTGGGTTTTCGCATCAATAGAACCCAGTTTTTTTATGAGTCGTTTCTTATCTGTCGTGCGGATCTGATCCAGAACAATTTGCCCTTCTTTTCTTTTGAACCTGAAATTTACTCGGGTGGGGTAGTCCTTTGTAGCTGAGGTCATCGGCGCGACTATGACAGTACGGACATGTCGATTCATTTCGTCGGGCGAAATAATCAAGCAAGGCCTGGTTTTTTGAATCTCAGAGCCAACAGTGGGATCAAGGTTAATCAAATAGACGTCGAACCTATTCGCTACCATTGCCACTCTTCCTCGTCCCACGCATGGGAAATGTTTTCATCCCCGATAACGAGTGCGTCGTCGCCTTTTTCAGCCATGGTTCTGAATGCATTTTCCCAACCGGCCCGAGGACTTGAGACAGGGCGAATGACGATTTGATTGTTTTCAATTTCGAGTTCAACATCGTTCATAATCCCCGTTTGTTCGAGGAGGGGTTTTGGAATACGTATCCCCTTGGAATTACCGATTTTTACGACACGTGCTCTCATATTTGTACCTCCCTGACAAAAGTATCCACATTGTAATTACATTAACGCAAAAAGTCAAGGATAATATGTCTTCGTTTTGACCAGGCCGGCAACGAGGCGATAGCCTCTGTGGGCAGCCCAAAGATTGTGATGTTCCCCAATGGTGGCTACCGGGCTTCTACCGGTAATGTCTAATTACCCCCACCACCTTTCCCTGAATATGAAAATCCCCATCTTTGACAACAATAGACTCCATCCCCTTATGGGCGGGCCGGAGTTCCACATGACGTTTCATCTTATAATATTTTTTGATGGTCGCTTCATTGTCTACTAGCGCCACCACGGTCTCTCCTTTTTTGGCTGTTGGCTGTTTCCTGACCACCACGAAATCCCCGTCCAGTATCCCATCTTCTTTCATGGAGTCTCCTTTGACTTGCAAGACAAAGTAGTCACCACTGCCTACCATTGACGGAGGCACTTCAATGACATCCACGTCCTCGATTGCCTCTATCGGTTTTCCAGCCGCTACCCTTCCTAACAAGGGAAACTCGAATCGCCTAGTTTCCACGGGGCTGATCACCTTAATAGCCCGCTTCTGGTTCTTTTTCTTAGGAAGGCGGATATAGCCTTTCTTCTCAAGGGCCTTAAGATAGGTGACCACCGTGTTATAAGAACTGTAGCCGAAGTGGGAGCAAATTTCGTCAAAACTAGGAGAGATCCCCCACTCTTCTATGTAGCGGGAAACATAAGCAAGGAAGTCCTTCTGTTTGTCCGTTAATTTCATTAATGTGAAATTTTATCTGTAAGCAATCATGAGCGCGATTGCTGCTGATCTCAATTTTTTATCGGAAGTCCATAAGGGTATTTCCGACAATTGCGCTGAAGCTAGAAGGTGTACGTCAACGAAACCGATCCCCACGCCCATCAATTTGTTTCGTTTAACAAAAAAAAGATACTCATCAAGATCTATGGTTAAGGCCATTGGAAGGGATTGCAGTGAGGCCAGGATTTCATTTCGATTTCTAATGTTGCCACAGGCCAGTTCGCCGATTATGAAAGGATGGCAAACCACCTCTGCATCCAGAAGCAGCTTTTCAAGGTGGCGGCTGCCCGCCCTCAGGTGGGTGACCCAGATTGAAGTGTCAACTAGGACCATGATTACGATCTAGCTGGTCTCCGTCTTGGAATAGCTCGAAGGCCCCTTTCTGTTCCGCCCAGTTTTGCGAGGCGCCTGCTGCTTTCACGGGCAATCAAAGCTTCCAATCCAAGTCTCACCAAGGCAGTCTTTTCCTTAACACCCGTCAAACGGGACGCCTTCTCCAAAATTTCATCATCTATGTTTAATGTTGTTCTCATATGCATCAATATGCATTATTCATACATACATGTCAATCCTAAAATCTTCGTTGAGACGATAAAGTGAGTTATTCCGCCATAATTGACGGCTTCGCAAAAAGTCCAACTTCTGCGTTGCGCTGCATCCTTCGTCACTGCGGCGTACCATAAGTACGCCTCATTCCTCACGATTTGCGTGCCTTGAATTTGGAGCTTTTTACTTTGCCGTCTAATTCGGACTTTTTACGAGACCATCTTCAATTGACGATTTTCGATTGAATCCGCCGCAGGCGCAATTTTTCAGGAGCTTTTCTTCAATCTTCAATTTTCAATTTTCAATTGAATAGTGCCTTATGACACGCGTTATGTGGAATTCGATTTTGTCCAGAAGAGGGGTAAGTGTCCGCTCATCATTGGCTGAGATGGCCACAGCGTCCAAGGTGCGGGACAGCTTATTCACGGTGACACTACCCACACGATCCTGCTTGTTCAGGACCCTCAGTACGGGAATTCGATCCAAGTGCAGGCTTTCAAGAATACGTTCTACGGATTCAATCTGGTCTGCAAATCTTGGATTGCTGATGTCGATGACGTGCAGGAGCAAATCCGCGTCCTCCAGTTCTTCCAGGGTGGCATGGAAGGCTCTTATCAGCTCTTCCGGGAGTTGCCGGATAAAGCCGACCGTATCGGTAATGATGACTTCTACGTCTTTTGGGAACTTTTTTCGTCTGCTGGTTGGGTCCAGGGTGGCAAAGAGACGGCTCTCGACCAGCACCGAGCTCTTAGTCAGGGTATTCAGAAGTGTTGACTTGCCCGCATTTGTGTATCCAATGATCGATATGACCGGCAGCCCTCTTTTATTCCGCCTGGCCCTGCGCTGTCCTCGCTGTTTCTGGACTTCGCGGAGCGACTTCTCAAGGTGACCTATGCGATTCCTAACGCGGCGCCGGTCCACTTCAAGCTTGGTCTCGCCGGGGCCCCTGCCGCCAATGCCACCGGTGAGTCGAGACATGGCTGTGCCCTTGCCTACGAGCCGGGGAAGAAGGTATTTGAGCTGGGCCAGCTCCACCTGAATCTTTCCTTCGCGGCTGCGGGCTCGCTGGGCAAAAATATCCAGGATCAACTGGGTTCGGTCTATAACCCTCATATCAGTAAGATCGGTGATAGAGCGAACCTGGGAGGGGTTTAGCTCCTGGTCAAATATCAGGAGGTCTGCTCCTTTCTGCAAGGCCAGGATAACCAGTTCGCTCAGCTTGCCTTCTCCCATTAGAAAGCGGGGATCTATCTTTTGCCGGTGTTGAATCACCGTCTCTACGACTGCTATATTACAAGATTCGGCAAGCTCACGGAGTTCAACCATGGAATCCTCGGCCACGCGCATAGGAGCCGTGCTCACACTCACCAACAAGGCCCGCTCCCATTTCCTTTTCACCTTCTGAGACCGGACCTTGCGGGCGAATTCCGATTCCAAAGACCGAATCAGGGCCCGACAATCAACGTCAGGGTTCCACGGGAGCAAAGGGGGAAGTATCTGCCACTTTTCTCCGTCTATTCCTTCCGGAAGGAGATGGGCAGCATGAATATAATCCGGCCGGCCCTCTTTATCCATGGTAATAGCAGCCATCATATCGAGCTTGAGCAGCGCCAGGTCCATGAGGTCGTCATGTGTGAGGGGATCATGCTGGAGATGGGTGTGCACACAGCGGAGGCCTTTCAGACGCCCCCCGCCGGATCGATATTTCTCAAGATTCGGGATCACGATCGCCTGGTGGTTGCCGACCATTACATGTGTTATCCAGCCTTGGCGGTCGATCAGGAGGCCGATCTGGCGGCGGATTTCAAAAGAGAGGCTGCTAATGGCCTTGGAGAGTTCCGGCGAGACGACAAAGGACGGCGGGGTTCTGCGACGGTAGAGATTGTTCAGGCGGCGGACCTGGTTTGCCTTCAGTCCGCCCGTTTGTCCGTAAATCTTGATCAGCCGATCCCTATTTGGGAGTTTTGGAAATCGTGCCCCTATTGAACGTCTCGGAAATTCTACAACTCATTGCAATTACAGGTCTTTTGTTGCAACCCACTTGTCCAATTCACAGGGAGTAATGGAGTGTTAGAGTACTGGAGTACTGGGTGTCAAAACCTGCCCGCCATTGCCATGTATGCCGGCATTGTAGCTACCCGGCGAGCGTGGCGCTGGCAGGCGGGGCGGAAAGAATTGTTTCTATTCCTCCAAAACCATCACTCCAATACTCCATCACTCCATTACTCCAATTGGGGCGAAGCCCCTAAGTTCAATACTACACATACCACGATCTTTGATTGTTTACAACCCGGAGAACGCCGCTCATCGGAAAAAGAGGCATTTATTGATAGTTTCTAAAGTTTAAAGTAGGAAAATTTTCACCCTGTTGACCTGACTCCGTTGATCTATGCGGGAGATACGCGGTTTTGAGCTGGTGGCTAAGCTATTAAAATAGTTTGATATGCACGTTCATGCTAACATTTTTCTACCGTTTTCCCCTTTTTCGGCATAATGAATGCATATACCAGTGAATTGATAGGAACCTAACCCGGACAAACCGGAACCAAAAAGAGATAAATTTATCACGAACCCGCCTGCCACCCGCCTGCCATCGCCACGTAAGGCATGCATCTTATATGCTAGCATCTCTGGCAATGGCGGGCAGGTCGCCTGGCACGGCATAGAGCTTCAATGCTAGCATACATGGCAATGGCGGGCAGGAGCACGAAACTACGAAGGAACGAGAAAAGAAAATATCATTTCGTGTTTTGCGGCCTTCGCCTTGAGAAGAGGCCCCCTTTCGTGTTTTCGTGATTGTCTTTATGATTTTGTGCCACAAAAAACACGGATTTCACTGTTAAGCGCCTAAAAACTGCAATGCTTCCTAAGCATTAGTGCTGACAGAATGTATTAAGGAGCCATCAGATGTTTGGTGAAAAGCTTCCTCAGGCAGCCGAACAGGGAGATGAGATTGCGTATCTGAAGATCATACTTGATAGTTTGGTCGGAAGACAGTCTCTGTTTGAAACGGGTGATGTTGATCTTAACAGGCAATTCCTTCAGGAGCTCAAGCATTCCGTGGACTCGACACTCAGAGTCGATTCTCAGATTAAAGAAGACGTTCGTACCAAGGTTCTGAATGCCTTTGATGTGCTCATTGACAATTATGCGAAACAGATAGAGGTGTTGCCATGAAAATCGATGAAGTCAAGGGGTATACCCACACAAAAGAGCTTTCTACAGGTCAGAAGGTGGGGGGTGACAAGAGATTTGACCAGATCTTGAATGATGCCGTGGATAGAGTTGTCCATGAAGAACGTGCCGCAGACGAGGTTTCTCCCGTAAGAAAGGTAGATTTCCCTCCCCTATGGGACCGTGGGCACGTGGACCACCCGGTCTTGCAACACGCTTATGATATCCTTGATTTGCTGGAAGAATACTCACAGGCCTTGAATAACCCCCAGATGACCTTGAAGGGGATTGAACCGATTGTGACCCGAATAGAGCAGGAACTCAAACGCTTAGACGTGCACTCCGGGGACAATGTAGCTCAAAATGATGAGCTTGCCGGCATTATCAACGAGATAGCTGTCACAGCCGGTGTTGAAGCCTTTAAGTTCCAGCGTGGCGACTACATTGCATAATGAAATCGCTCCGCGATTCTATATACAGCCCTAAACCACCCCTATGTCACAAATGAATCCACGGCAGAACTAGTGCGGTGTCCCAAAAGTTCTGTATTCGATTTTGGCAATTCAACATGTTGCCGGAACGTTACAACGGCTGTCAAAATCCGAATATCGAAATCCGAAATCCCTGGCCCAGACCTGGACTACATGGGCACCAAAATCATCTGGGGATGTCGCGCCAGGGCAGGCCGAAACAATATCAAAATTCAAATGTTCAAAATTCAAAACAAACAAAAGCAGTTTGGCCCTGTGTCTTTATGTTTTGGTCATTGATGTTTTTGTCATTCGAATTTGTTTCGAATTTCGACCTGCCCGCCATCGCCAGAGATGCCGGCATATAAGCTGAATGCTGTCTCAGGCGTTGGCAGGCGGGTATTCGAATTTGCGGCTCACGCCTTGAAAACAGTACGGGTTTCCCCGTCTCTGACAGATGGCTGAAATGTATGTACTTCTGCGATATTTCATTTTGCCATTTCAAGATGCAGAATTTATGAGACGGGATACTAGACTGCTCTGAAGTGAATGAGCAGGATGAGATTGACCTGCCTGAAAAAACGATTTCCCCTCACGGCTCTCCAGGTCCTGAGTGCGCAACTCTTTCTGGAACAGCCCCCTCAAAAAAGAGCATATACATTTGAGAATAATATCTGAAGTTTTCTGGGGTGGTATGGGTTGGAGTTGATGCCCGGCATTGTTGCCTTGCATCTTTCTGCTTCTCATGTCAAGATAAATTTAATGACTTTAGCATATATCAGGAATCCCCTCTTCGTAACGGCGTGCAGTGTTGTATTCGCTTTTATATTGCTGCTGGCAAGCGGATGCGGGGCGCTACGCCGTGCTGAAATCCGTAATGCTGCGCGGGTCTTTTCGGGTTTTCCCGGATCCAATGTATTCGTGCGGGACGATGATCCTGAATTGATTCGCGACGCCCTGCCATTTGTCCTCAAGACTTACGAAGCACTGCTGGCTTCTGACCCGAAGAATCGCGATCTCTGTCTGGCCACGGCTGAGGGATTTGTAAAGTATGCGAATGCATTTGTGGGCGCGGAGGCAGAGAAGTTAGAAGAACTCGATTTTCAGCGGGCACAGTATCTTAGACGACGAGCGACAAAGCTATCCCTGCGCGGACGAAATTATGCCGTGGCCGGGCTGAAGATTGATTATCCAGACTTTGAAAAGAGACTGCGCGAAGATCTTCAACGGATTCTGCACGCTTTATCAGAGAAAGATGTGCCGCTGCTCTTTTGGGCTGCCGCGGGCTGGGCAGGGGCGATTTCCACGGATGTGAATAACATGTCTCTTATTGCGGAACTTCCCATGGTAGAGGCCATGATGCGCCGGGCCCTGGAACTCGACGAAGATTATGAAGGCGGGGCCATTCATGAGTTCTTCATAACGTATGGGGGGAGCCGGTCGGAAGCTATGGGGGGAAGTGCAAAACGCGCTCTGGAGCACTTCGATCACGTTGTGAGCCTCACCCGGGGCGAGAAGGCGTCGCCTTATGTATCACTGGCGTCATCTGTCGCTGTGCGCAAACAAGATTACAAAATGTTTAGAAAGCTCTTGCATAAAGCCCTTGCCATTGATCCGGACGCTGTGCCCGAATGGCGGCTTGCCAACATATTGGCGCAGGAAAAAGCCCAGTGGTTGCTGGATCACAGCGCGGAACTCTTTCTGGATTACGAGGAGACTGAACCGTGAAAACATTGATCCTTTGGGTATGTATTCATTTGCTTGCACTGGGAGTTACCCCGGCGTTCTCACAAGTGATCAAACTTGGCACGGTTGCGCCTGAAGGGTCGCCCTGGCATGAAACACTGTTGGAAGTAGCCCAAAAGTGGAACGAGCTGAGCAATGGCAGGGTTACGCTCAGAATCTATGCGGGAGGTGTGGCCGGGGACGAAAAGGACATGTTACGCAAGGTCCGCATTGGCCAATTGCACGCCACGGCCCTTACGAGCTCAACCCTTCTGGAAATTATTCCCGACATCGAGGTCATTTCATTGCCCATGTTGATCCGAACCGATGGAGAACTTGACTATGTCATAGAAAAGCTGGGTCCTGAATTCGAAGCCCGCTTGGCCAAAAAGGGATTTAAAGTCCTCACCTGGAGCTCTACGGGCTGGATCTACTTTTTCACAAAAGAACCGGTTATTACTCCTGAGGATATGAAAAAGCGGAAGCTTTTCTTCTGGGGGTCGGATACGACCTATGTGGAACTGCTGAAGAACTTGGGATTCAATCCTGTCCCGCTGGGGATCACCGACTTGCTGCCATCACTGCAAACCGGCCTGGTGGACTCGTTTCCTGCACCGCCAACCGCGGCGTTGTTGTTCCAGATGTTTGCATTGGCACCGCATATGACGGACTTTCGCTGGCAGCCGCTTCCAGGAACAACGGTCATCTCAATGCAGCAGTGGAACAGGATCCCTCCGGATCTGCGCCCGTTACTTGAAGATGTCGCCCGCAAGGCCGGGACTCGTTTGCAGAAGCGAATTCGCGAATTAGAGCAAGAGGCGATTGTGGCCATGAAGAATCACGGGCTTACTGTTCATGCAGTTTCCCCGGAGGTCGAAGAATATTGGAGAACTCTTGTTTGGGAAAAAGGATATCCGGTCTTTGTGGGACCACGCTTTTCCAAAGAGATGTTCGATACCGTTCTTAAGATACTGGATGAATATCGCCGATCCAAGGGCCATCAGACCATAACCAGACGTTAATCCTCCCCTGAGCTGCCTTGAATTGCATGCTGATGCAACAATGACATTCATCCCATGAAACCTGATCCGGACACCACTGCTCCATCAGCGAGTATCTTCGGGCGCGTGGCTTGGTGGGCAGGCCGGACCGAGGACGCCATCCTGGCCATAGCGCTGTTCCTTATGGCACTGATCCCGGTTGTCGAATTGGTTGGGCGTACCTGGTTCAATACCGGTATTCCAGGCGCAACAGAATACCTCCAGCACCTCACACTGTGGATTGGGTTTCTCGGCGCCATGCTCGCCACACGGGAAGGCAAACACCTGAAGATCGCCGCAGCAATGAACTGGCTTCCGCCGCGCGTCAGCCGCGTAGTTGATTATCTGGGTGCCTTCATCTCGGCTGCTGTTTGTGCTGGGTTGTTTGGTGCCAGTCTGGCACTGGTGGTAGCCGAAGCGCCCGCATTACCTTCATGGACGGCCAAGGTCATACCTGACTTCGTCGAGCATTTGCTCGATCCCTTTGGTCTCTTTGAGAGTGGTGGCTTGACAACTATCGGAGGGTGGATCCCAATCTGGGCCGCTGAAGCCGTTATGCCCCTTGGCTTCGCCGTAATGGCCATTCGTTTCATTCTCCATGCATCAAAGCGCGCCTGGGTTAGAGCGCTGGTTGGGCTCAGTCTTCCGGGAGTGATGCTGCTGCCGATCCTTTGTTCCGGCTCCGCTTCGCAACTTGTTCTACCGGGGCTGATATTGCTGGTCATAGCGGCAGCCCTGGGAACGCCTATCTTCATCTTACTGGGTGGAGCGGCCCTTTTGCTTTTCTGGGGTAATAATGTCACGGTCGCCGCGATACCTGCCGAGACGTATCGTATCGTGGCATCGCCCATCTTTCCGACCATACCGCTGTTTACGCTGGCCGGATTCATTCTCTCTGAGAGTCATGCCAGCGAACGCCTGGTTCGCGTGTTCAAGGCGCTGTTTGGATGGATTCCGGGTGGATTGGCGGTAGCCGCAACGCTATTATGTGCCTTCTTCACGACATTCACTGGAGCATCCGGTGTGACCATTCTTGCGCTGGGCGGGCTCCTGTTACCCGTGCTCTTGAAGGGCGGTTTCAGGGAGAATTTCTCCATAGGACTGCTGACCTCAACAGGTAGTCTGGGTTTGCTGCTGCCCCCGAGCCTCGTTGTTATCCTGTACGGCGTCATCGCACACGTACCGATTATTGACATGTTCAAAGCTGGACTCGTACCAGGGATTTTGCTGATTGCTCCTATTTGTCTGGCTTGCATGTGGCAAGGCTTTAAGACCGGTGCCGGCCGGGCCCCGTTTCGCCCTCGGGAAGCCGCTACTGCGATCTGGATCGCAAAATGGGAAGTGATTATGCCGATTCTCGTGTTGGTGCTTATCTTCGGCGGATTCTGCACCTTGGTAGAAGCCTCGGCCGTCCTGGTGGTCTATGCGTTGATAGTGGAGACTCTTATCTATCGCGACCTGAGCCTACAAGTAGTCGTAGCCATGCTCGTCAAATGTGCTGCCCTGGTGGGGGGCGTGCTCATTATTCTCGGCGTGGCTATGGGATTAACGAGCTATCTTGTTGACGCGCAGGTACCCATGCATGCCGCCACATGGGCGACAAAACACCTTCACACCAAGTGGCTATTCCTTTTGGCATTAAATGGAGGGCTGATCATTGTCGGATGTTTCATGGATATCTATTCCGCGCTGGTCGTGGTAGTACCTCTGATATTACCCATGGCCGAGCCATTCGGTATTCATCCCGCCCATCTCGGAATTATTTTTCTGGCCAATCTGCAGTTGGGCTACCTCACACCGCCGGTCGGCATGAATCTGTTCCTCGCTTCCTTTCGTTTCGAGAGACCGCTTACCACTGTTTCCCGCGATGCCTTATTCTTCCTCTTCATGATGGCCGCAGTCGTGCTGCTTATTACGTACGTTCCCTGGCTGACTGTTGGTGTGCTGGAATTGTTGCAGTAACTTGCGGCGCAGTGCAATCTTCCTGCCTGTTCCCGCCTGAGAAAGAGCGTAGTTGGAGTTTATGGTTGGATGCCCTCAAGTCATCCCTCCCGGAGCCTTCGGATATCCCCAACCCGAATGGTAGCCTTTGTGGAATCAAAATACTCGATGAGTGGAATAGTATACTTGCGGGATACCCCTGTCATCTCCTTAAACTGTGGTGTGGTAATTTCGCTATTGGCCTTCAAATAGGATACCAGCCTGTTTTTCAAATTCTCTATGACGCGTCTGTGAAAATAGAGGTCTTCCTTAACCTTGACAATGGTTCCCTCTTCCAGCATGTGCATCAAGACCTCCTTCACATGGACCGAATTCTGCCCCACAGATGCCACCAGATCTCTGAAATATGGCGGTTGAAGCCCGCTTTGAAGGTAAGTCTGTTCAATCCTGTGTCTGACATCCTTCTGATCGGCCTCTAAAGCCACTCTGTGCCCGGAAAGGCGTACAACCTCTTTTTCCTGTATCACAGTGTTGCTCTTGGTCAGATCCTGAATCAAGAGACCAAATAGCTTGCTGCTCAATGAAGAGGCGAGCTTGGACTTTAGGGCCTGCCTGGACATTCCCGCTTTCAGCGGGTGGTCCTTGTGATAGCTTTCCAGCATCTTTACGGCCTTCTGGCGAAGCCCATCAAAAATAGACCAGTGAATGAATGTACGATTTTCCCGGTCTACCTGGACGATCGCCTTTTGGGAAAGGAGGTGTTGGAGGTGCTGTTCGAGGTCCTTTTCGGAAAGGTTTGTCATAAGCCTCAACTCAGAAAAACGAACGCCCGGAATGCCGGACTCTCTTAAATGGTAAGTAATAATCTCCCTGGCATGGCTTTCAGCCAGACCTTCAAGCCCGGTCACGAGCGGTTTTTTGAATCGTTTGTGTTTTTTGGGGACCGGGTTCAGGACCTGTCCACCCCCTATGGTCATGATGGGCGAATAACTTCTGATCACAAACCGATCATCCTTGACGACCGCCACAGGGGTGTCGAGCCGGAACTGGGCAACAGCCGTCTCACCCGGCGATAGTTCCTCGCGGTCTAAGAGGATGGCGCGACCGAGGATCTCGCTTGTACCTGTATGGAATCGAATCTTGGTGCGGTTCTTGAGGGGCTTTTCATTGGAGGGAAGGTATATTACAAGAGCATCTACCATGTAGCTGGGTTTCAAGGTATTCACGCCTCCCACGACATCCCCTCTAACTACGGCATTCCTGTCAACTCCCTGAAAGTTTATGGCCGTCCTCATGCTGGCTACAGCCTGGTCCACTGTCTGGCCGTGGACCTGGATCCCGCGAACCTTTGACTGGATACCTGAAGGATAGATCATAACCGTTTCGCCTACCCGAACCTTCCCTGACACCAGGCTTCCGGTAACAACCGTGCCAAAGCCTTTCATGGTAAAGACACGGTCCACGGGCAGGCGAAGCAACCCGCTGGTGGTGCGCTCTGGAATTGCTTTGCACAAAGTCTCCAGGGTCTCAAGAAGTTCGGGCAGCCCATGGCCGGTTAAAGAAGAAACCGGGACAAGAGGGGCCCCATCCAGGAAGGTCCCTTTGAGAAATCCTTGAACATCATCCGTAACCATCTCCAGCCATTCTTCATCCACCATGTCAATCTTTGTCAGGACCACAAGACCATGCTTGACGTTTAGGAGGCTGCATATATCAAGGTGTTCCTTTGTCTGAGGCATGGCCCCTTCGTCAGCCGCAATAATCAAGGCCACGAGGTCGATCCCGGAGGCGCCTGACACCATGTTCTTGACGAATTTTTCGTGGCCCGGCACGTCCACAATGCCCACGCGCTGGCCCCCGGGAAGGTCAAGCCAGGCAAAGCCCAACTCTATGGTAATCCCCCGGAGCTTTTCTTCCTTCAGGCGGTCCGTGTCTATACCGGTCAAGGCCTTGATCAGGCTGGTCTTGCCATGGTCGATGTGCCCTGCGGTGCCGAGAATAATCTGTTTCAAGGATCAGCCCTTCCTTATGGCCCCTTTTTTCGCTGGCGAAAGTGTTCTGTGATATAAGCCAGGCCAACCAGCCCGATGGCAAACCCAATCACGCCAAAGATGTTGGCATTTGGGTAAAAAAATCTTGTCAGGAGCACGGCAAAAATGCCGCCAAGGAAGGCCCGAATGACGAATATGATCAATGAACTCAATGGGATACCTCTTTTCACCCACCTTTTTTCGAGCGGCGAAGCCGCGTTACATAAAATCGCGAAGCGATTTTATAAGGATATACAAAAGATTGATTTTACCGTCAATCATAAGTTTGAACAGCACTCCGAATGCCCTTGAAAACTCTCATATCGTGTGTTATTCAATCAAATTGGATAAACCATCACCCTTGGCGGTGGTATGATAAAAAGATTCTACCGTTACAGTAATTATTTAACGTGTGCTTAAAGTGAACTAAAGTTACGGGTAGGTTTATTGTGGATCATAAACAATTCGCTAAAGGATAGGAAAAGCGAATTCGAAAACGTAAGTATTTTCATCAGTTAAACTTTAGGCACTTTAGATCACTTTAGGCACTTTAGATCACTTTAGGCACTTTAGATCACTTAGAGCAGTTCACCTCAGATGGATTTCAGGACAAAAGTTACAAGCCACTACCTCCGGCGGCGGTAATTTGACTCTTGTTAAGCTATGGTGGGTGTAGCTCAGTAGGTAGAGCACCGGGTTGTGGCCTCGGCGGTCGAGGGTTCAAATCCCTTCACTCACCCCATGAACTTAGCTACGCTACGCAGTTGGAATAGTGGAACGTTGGAATAATGGAATATTGGGCTTGATCCACCCAAGGCGGATCGGTCTTTTTTTCTTCTACATCATGAGCGCAGGCTTCACTTCGTGTCCAGTATTCCACCATTCCATTATTCCTCTTTTGAACTCGCAACCATGTGAATAAAGAGCTATAACATCAATATGTTGCAGGAACTCCGAGACGATTAATTAATGCGCCCGTAGCTCAGTAGGATAGAGCGCCGGACTTCGAATCCGTAGGTCGCCCGTTCGAGTCGGGCCGGGCGTGCCAATAAAATTGACTACTTACGAATCCCGAGACCGGCCCCCTACCCTTTTGAACGGCTTGTCCCCATTGTCTCCAAAGGGGCTAAAGGGGACATCTTAACTATTTAACTTGATAACCTCAATTTGAACGGCACGAGTACTGAGGTCACAGCGTCTTGACGGCAAAAAGAAAAAACAACTCACTTGCCATCATGAACCGGCTCTAAAAGGATTACTTAGAAACTGTAAAACTAAAGAGCGTCCCGCGGTTCTCTTTTCACTCAATACAGGAATCCGAACAGCCACAATGGAATTACGTTGCCGAAACCGACTTCAATTTCATCCCTCACCACAAAACCATTATCAGCATCCTTAACCTCACTTTTCCCCTTGGTTCTTCCGCCGATCTCAAACAGATATTTCCCTTCCACCAGGAAATCGCCACGGCTCGGGATGCGGACATTCGCGCCTGCGCTTTTCAGCTGATGGGCAAAAAAGGTTTCGCGCGCAGTGCCTGCCTGATCCTTTCCGCCAAGTTGTCCGGCCACCCCCCTTAGCAGGTTCGTGTTTTCCATATATATCTTAGAAGGCTTTCGCACGAGTCGGTAACCTGTCTCCGAGGGAAAAAATCCGGAAAGTAGTTCGGCCCGCTCCAGGGAATCGAGATAGGTATA
Source organism: Desulfobacterales bacterium (assembly GCA_030616475.1). Lineage (GTDB taxonomy): Bacteria > Desulfobacterota > Desulfobacteria > Desulfobacterales. The sequence goes on along the minus strand of JAUWXF010000040.1, from coordinate 6,603 downwards.
AACGTATTCCTTAGAGATTTTCAGGTTCCTGGACATTCTCTCAATATTAGGTGTGAACGGCTGCGATGTGGCTACCAGCCATAACATGCGTTTCAGCACGGGCACGTTTGCCGTCTTAATGGCTATGGCTGCCGGGATATCTTCATAGAGTACTTTCTCCAGGACGTTCAAAAGCTTGGGAAGATAGTCATCTATCCCCTCCAGGAAGAAGGGATAGACCCCGTGATCGAGGTAGTCATTGAAGCGTCCAAGGATCGGCCCTGCCTTCAAAAGTTTCGAGGCCACTATCGTATGGTTTTGCAAGAGTTCCGGCAGGGAAACCGCCTGAAATTCCAATCCATGGGCAAAGGATAGATATTCACGAAAGGAAAGCCCCGGAAGGGTGTAAAAGACAGCCCGCCTGGAAAGATCTGCTTTTCCTTTTTGCAGAGCAAGAGTGGAACTTCCTGAAAAAAATATCTTTGCGGCTGGGAAGGAGTCGTACAGATTTTTTACTTCCTGCGACCAGTTGGCGTATTTGTGGATCTCATCGATCATAATAGTCTCTCCGCCAAGGCGGAAGAAGTAGGAGGCGATTTCATAAAGGCCGCTCGCTTGCAGCCGGATATGGTCGGCAGAAACATACAGGTGGCGCTGGTGGCGCGTGTCTTGTTCGGCCAGATGCTGAAGGAGTAAGGTTGTCTTCCCTGTCCCCCTAGCCCCGACAATGCCCAGCAGGCGGCTGTTCCAGTCAACATTTTCCCTGAGAAAGCGACTGCGTGGCCCGGAAACCTGGCCGAGCAAGCTCGCCTGGATGCTGAAAAACTCGCTTAGGTCTAACATTCCCTTGTGTCAACCTCACTGAACGATTTGTGGCTATTTTCGTAAAATACACTTTACGATATTGCCCAATAAGTGTCAAGCATATTTAACGCTTCTCTTTATTTTCGGCGAGAAAGCCCTGGCATGGACGTGGAGACATAAGACCTCGTTGGGGACAATAACCGGAAGCGGAAAGGGGACATCCCCTTACCTGCTAAAGCAGGTAGATTTAAATTGCGACTGAAAGTCGCTTATTTTGGCTGAAGCCCATTAATCGGCTGAGGGCATTGGATCGTCTTTTTGCGTGCATTCAAAAAATCCCCCCCGACCCCCCTTTGCTAAAGGGGGGAGCCAAGAAAGTCCCCCTTTGCCAAAGGGGGACCCGCCTGCCAGCGCCACGCTGGCCGGGCAGCTACAATGCCGACACCCGCCTGCCATCGCCACGTACCGCATCGAGTTCACATGCTAGCATCTCTGGCAATGGCGGGCAGGCACATGGCAATGGCGGGCAGGTTTAGGGGGATTTGAGACGACGGCAAACACTGTGCCTCCTCTTGCGCCTATTACAACATAAACCCAAACTTGCTAAAGCTTTTCGCCTGAAAGGCGAAGGTTTTAGACCTAGCGCATGGAAAAATAAATTCAAGGGGTTAACCGACAAGGTGGCTCTTTTTGGCGTTTCTGCCGTTCTCTATCAAGGTTTTTGGCTTAGTTTTGATGGCGTATCTTTTCTCCAGTATCTTATTAGAAAACCCAAACATATCAATGCAACCCCGAGACCCAATCCAAGTTGTGAGTTATGCCGATAATAATAGTAGAATGGACCGGGTCCAGCCGGTCCGTGACTAAAATCAAAAAGGTAATATGTCGCAAAAAACGGGCCAACAACAAAGCAGATCATGTCTACAATGCCCCTGAAGAATGTCTTCATAACCTTTTTTCTCCTCCTTTCACCATACTCAGGTCAGATGTCCCCCCGGCCGTGATCACCCCTCTCTTCCTCTTCTCACAATATCGATTCTGCATCAACCTTTTCCTCTCTTTACTAATCATCTGCTTTATGTCATCATATCTGTGAGAATATCGACTTGGACACATTCGAGAAATGCCAACACAGGATGATTATGAAACCGCCCGGGCACTGGCGCTCGACACCCTGTCAAAACTTGACATAGAAAGGTGCTGCACTAATGCGGGCCTTTCACCGGAGCTCGTCTCCCCTGAGATAAAGCGGGTGCCAATTCCATACCTGGGTAATACGTACACCCTCACCGTGCACAACGAAAGGATCTTCTTTGATGATACCTCGGGTCCCCCTAAAATCCCTGATCAGGTGCTCCTCCTCCATTATCTGATCACGGCCAGAGGAGTGCCCGTCGGGGACGAGTGGATTACATTCCGGGAGGTGCCCTCCGGCCCCTTCTATTATGCAGCGTTTGTAAAACGGGCAATTTTGCCGCTGGGAAAATGCTTCGGAGCAAGACCCTCCCTTTTTGACGAGGTTGGCCAGGTGATCGGCCAGGTCTCGCCATCGCCCGGGGACAAGGCCCTGAAGATCCTTGCACTTCCCCGCGTGCCAGTGGTCCTATCTTTATGGAGTGGGGACGAGGAGTTTCCGCCCGAAGCGAATCTCTATTTTGATCAATCGATTGCTTCGTATCTGCCCACAGAGGATATTGCTTACCTGGCCAGCGCAGTAGTGTACAAGGTAATAGGCATCGCACGGGGAGCATTCCCGAACTCTCAGCGACCTCAACCATGATCCGCCGCAGGCGGACTTGCATGCTTTAGATCATGAAAATAACCATACTCGGCTCAGGAACCTGTGTGCCCTCTTTGAAGCGGGGCAGTTGCTCGGTCTTGATTCAGATAGCCCAAAGCCTGCTCCTGTTTGATTCTGGAGCAGGTACCATGAGGCGACTCCTTGAGGCCGGGGTCACCATTGATAAACTTTCCTACATCTTTTACAGCCATCTCCACCCGGACCATACGGCCGAGCTGGTTCCTTTCTTGTTTGCTACCAAGTACCCCCACACCTACAGACGACGGAAACCGTTTACCATTGTGGCGGCTGAGGGATTTGTAGATTTTTATGAAAAACTCAAATTTGCTTATGGGGAATGGATCGAACTGACACCAGGTCTGCTGAGGATTTTAGAACTTGACACCACGGGCCGCGACCACCTCGACTGCGGCCTATTTGACGTGAACAGCCTTCCAATGGACCATACGGACATGAGCCTTGCCTACCGCATCACCGCACCGGACGGAAAATCTGTTGTCTATTCAGGGGATACCGATCTCTGCGACAACCTGGTGATGCTGGCAAAAGGTGTGGATGTGCTCATCTGTGAATCTGCTCTTCCGGACGAGACAAAAATCCCCGGGCATCTTACGCCATCGCTGGCAGGCAGGATTGCGACCCGGGCAGGGGTGAAGAAGCTCGTACTTACCCACTTTTACCCGGAATGCGATGCCGTTGACGTCTCCCAACAGTGTCGAAAAACCTACCACGGCCCGCTTGTGCTGGCAGAGGACCTTATGGAGATAGAGCTACCCTGAGGAAGTTACAAATCTCATCAAAAAAATGGTGTAAACAAATAGCGAATTTCTTCCAAGGATTCTTCGATGACATAGGGTTTTGAAACAGCTTCTAAGAAAGGAATAATGACAAGAATGAAAATATTACTCATTTATCCTTATCCTCTTTTTGATCGATCTCAAGAAGAAGACATCAAACCGGTGCCCATAGGGGTCTATTATGTCGGCGCTGTTTTAAAAGAAAATCATTACGATGTCGAACTATTGAATTGGCATAACATCCATAAGACGCCTCAAAGAATTGCTGAGGTTTTACTTGAAAAAAAGCCTAACATAATTGGTTTTTCTATCTTGAATGCAAATCGCTGGGGTGGCATAGAGATCGCTGAAATAGCCAAACAACTCAATCCCGATATAAAGATCGTTTTTGGTGGCGTTGCTGCGACTTTTTTGTGGAAACACTTTTTGAAAGATTTTCCGCAAATAGATTTTGTTGTTATAGGCGAAGGAGAATATGCCTTTTTGAATCTGGTTAAGTCAATTGAAAAAGGGAATTATACAAATATCAAAAATATTAAAGGGATCGCTTTTAGAAAAAACGGAAAGATCATCAAAACAAAACATGCTGACCCCATCCAAAACCTTGACGAATTGCCCATCCCGGCAAACTATTTTGAATATCAGCATATCACTTCTTCTCGGGGATGCCCCTGGAAATGCACTTTTTGCGGCAGCCCTAAGTTCTGGGGAAAGAAAATAAGATTTCACTCACCGGAAAACTTCGTCAAACATCTCGAACTACTTTACGATAAAGGTGTCACTTTTTTCTATGTTTCAGATGACAATTTCACGATTAAGAAGAATAAGGTGATCGAAATTTGCAGGAGAATACTTGACAAAGGTCTTAAAATTACCTGGGTTGCCATCTCGCGGGTCAGTTATGTTGACGAGGACATTTTATATTGGATGCGAAAAGCCGGTTGTATTCAAATAAGCTATGGAATCGAAAGCGGTTCTCAAAAGATAAGGGACCTGTTGAATAAAAATATCAGAACCGAGGAAATCAAGAATGCCTTTGCCCTCACCCACAAATACGGGATCATAGCGCGTGCCTATTTCATATACGGCTCTCCTGAAGAAAGTTGGGAAACGATTCAAGAGACCATTGACTTAATACATCAAATAAAGCCCTTGATTTGTGTATCATATGTTCTTGAGATATATCCGGGAACCAGGCTTTATCTGGATTTTCAAAAAAAATTCAATGCGACCGACGATATCTGGTTAAAAAAAATAGAAGGTATTTGCTATTTTGAAACAGATCCGAATCTACCACAAGAAACAGTTTTTGCTTTTGGCGAAAAGCTTAGAACCGAGTTATACGAAAATATCCATCATTTCGTGGAGTCGATAAGTCTCATAGCTAAAGAAGAGCTTTACGAAATGCATGCTGATTTTTGCTCAAGGCTTGGAATTACCTTTAGCCATGGCGATTATTCGAGGATCGAAGCTATTAAGGACAAAGACAAAATTGCTGAAAAATTATTCAAGAAATCATTGAGTTATTACCCCAACAATCGAACTTATTTAGGATTAGGGCTTATTAAACAGAACAGAAAAGAGTTTGAAGAGGCTGTAAAGATTCTGTCTAAAGGGGTTGAGCTTTTTCCGGAGACCGAAGAATTAAACTTATGTTTGGGAATAAATCATATGAATCTAGGGGACTATGACAAAGCTCTTTCATATTTGCTGAAATTGCAACATTCAAAAGAAGCCAGCTATTATATTGAACAATGTCATAAAGAATTAGGTGATTGATAAGGACGGTTGAAGAAAAAATCTCCCAATCGCCTTCATTCCTTGTTTTCCATTAGCATGATGCTATCGGGATTAAAGATATGAAAGTGAAATCGAAACTTTTTCGAGGGTGGTCTGGATTAGAGATATAGCAGACAGTTGTGTTTTGGACAGTCTGCCTTCCGATAAAGATACATGACAGAAATCAACAGCCCGGAAATTTGCTTTTTGAGTGGAGATGGCTGAACGAGATCTTTATCCCCCAGATCCTGATCCTCCGGTCGCAGAATGATGAGATCTATACTCTCACATTCCATTTGTGGAATGCGGAGTTATGTAGATTCTTCGCCCAGATGGCTCATACGCAATCGCATACAACATATGGGGACCATCGGAAAAAAGGCAGGGCCAAAATGGCCCTGCCTCCTCAAAAACTAATGTTTACTCAAGTCAATTCGCTCAATAGATTCAACTCCTCCAATTGCATTAAATATTGTTGTCTATTGATGTTCTTCTGCAGGCGGTGCCTCCTCAGGGGGAGTAACCTCCTCAATGGGTGCAGGCGGTGCCTCCTCAGGGGGAGTAACCTCCTCAATGGGTGCAGGCGGTGCCTCCTCTCTCTCCTTGCAGCTCAGGGATATTACCAGGGTAGACACCAAGAATAAACAAAGTATCACTGTCAGAAACTTCTGCATTTCTGGCCACCTCCTTTGTGAGGGCCATCGAAAGTGTCCCGAAATATTGACATTCGAGCACTTTTCCCATCTGATAGAAGGGAACGGTTCGTTCAGAATCCTGAGTAAACCACAAATCTCCAAGTGTCACGGATACCCCCTTCTCACATGTTTGTTGAGTTTTTTTATCGCCTACGGTCTATATGCTACGAACTATATCACCTCCTTTCTTGAAAAATAGCAAAAGGTAGCCCACCGATCCTACATTGAATTGCCGTTACCGATACTTACCCCATCCCCAAATGGAGTATGGATATCACATCCCGTCTCATTTGGGAACCAAAAAGAGGCTCTAAAGATCTCTGTTTGATATCTGTGGCTCAGAACAAGGGTTGTTAAAACACAGATGTCCTTGCATTATCCGAACTGGTGCCAGCAAGAGTCTAAGTGTCACTATCTTGCCAGATTCTACACTCACCTATCAGACAATTTTGTCAAAGAGTCCTAACCGATATCGTAACTTTTGTCAAGTTCTGGGCCAAAATTCGGGTCAACCGACAGGCTGGATGGATCTTCTTAGGGATGGGACCGGAAAATTCAGGCTCGAGTCGGACCGTGTTACCCCCAAGATTCGATGCTTTCTCTGGGCAAAAGTCAAGATTTTGGTAATGTCACTGGCCCGTTGTTAGTAGTCCGTTGTATCAATGTTTTCATGGGCTTAGGTCAGATATCAGTTGACCCGAATTTCTTTTTGCTATCTAGCCGAATTTACAGCATTTTGCGGTTTTAG
>JAUWXF010000275.1 GCA_030616475.1 Desulfobacterales bacterium | reverse complement strand
ATCAATGTTTTCATGGGCTTAGGTCAGATATCAGTTGACCCGAATTTCTTTTTGCTATCTAGCCGAATTTACAGCATTTTGCGGTTTTAGCAACGGACGACCGACAATAATCAACGGACACTACCCAGAAATGTGGGCATAACAAAATACAAGGCAGCGTTGTACGTGAAGCTTCTTGCGCAGGCCTTTATACTAAATCCTGTCTACCCAAAAGGAACAAATGTGCTTAAAGAACCCAAGGTCTTGATGTTTCTTCCATTCCGCCTTCTCTACCGCGATTGGTCCGAATGTGTCGGGGCCATCCGCGAAGACTTCTTTGCGGAAATGACATCAATGAAAGGCTACAGGTTTCATTACTTAAAGACCAAGCGAGGAGCCAAGACTCCTGACTTCCTGATAGAACAGGAAGATGAAACCATGGTTGTTGAGATAGGGGGCAAAGGCAAGGGTAGAGAGCAATTTAAGGGGATCAAAGTCGAGAAAAAGCTGATCCTCTCCCATTCCCCCGAGGTGAGAGGTAACAAGAAACCGCTTTCGCTCCTGGGCTTTATTGTGTAGGGGACAACAAGTGAGTTTTGAACCGCTTGAGCGTCAAATTCTTTCAATAATGCTGCTCAGCTTTGGACATTGACCCTGTTCAATAGTGCGAAGGCGAGCTTTGAGTGAGGATACGGCAGGGGGAATATAGGTCTCAAAATCCTTTTTTCCTTTGACTCGAGTCAAGAACCCAAAAGCCCCCAGTATTTGCAAATTCCTATTCATAGCGCAGTAGACATAGGCATCGAGAAACTCGTCCGCGTCAACCGCCGTGAAATCTGAGAGCCTCTTAAGATAATAGCTTAACAACCTGAGTTGAAGTGCCCGGGGCAATTCCGCATACGGATCAATGAGCAATGAAGCCAGGTCGTATTGCAGGGGGCCAAGGCGTCCACCCTGAAAATCAATCAAATAGTAGTTTCGGTTTCTGACAAGGATATTCCGCGATTGAAAATCCCGGTGCAGGAAGCCAGTGTAGCGGCTTCCAAGGGCTCTTCTTGCTAACACCTCAAATTCTTCTTTGAGGTCGTCAAACCTTATTTCCAGGCTCTTATATCCATTCACAAAGGCTTCGACAAAGTATCTGGACTCCCTCTCAAGGATAAGGTCTAGGTCATAATATGGCGTCTGGTAGGTGTACGCAGGATCAAACCCCTTTGCCCCCTCAATGCCCATGAGAATCAGCAGGTCAATAATGGCCCTGTAATGACCCACAACTTCTTCGGTATTAGCCGCGCGGCGAATAACACGTTGAAGGTGAATATTGCCCACGTCTTCAAGTACTACCAAGCCCGAGGGCCGGTCATAGGCAAAGATACGGGGAACCGGGATTCCTTTGTGGTGGAGGTGTCGGCCAATAGCGGCAAAGGCGTCGGCTTCACACATACTGTCTTCGGAAGGCGGGCCATGATCAACCAAAATGACACTCGACTGGTCCAGTAATGGTTTGCCACTTGAGGTAATGGAAACCGCTTCTTTTCGGCCCCCAATGCCTTTAGCAGGTATGCCATTGTCCTCGGTGGTGGTGGTGGACACCCGATACCATGTTCGATCCGAGCCATCCCCTTTCAGCTTGGACCAGACCAAGCTGTCTGAGCCAAGCTCAGAGATGACGCTTCCAAAGGCTTCGCGGACCAGAGCATCTCTTGTGGCCGCTTGATATCCCGTGACTGTGCCTATGTCGTGCCAGTAGTGGTTCCGGGCAATAAATCCTTTTATCTTAAGCCCCTGGTGAATCATCTCACAGTAGGCATCGATTATGTTGCAAAAGGTCCCATTTGGGATGAAGCTCAAAACCTGTGGATCAAGCACATGTATGCCTGTAAAGGCAAGCCTGCGGTAATCTCCACCTGCGGATTGCCTCCTCCTCTGTGAAGATGATAGGTCACCCCCTCCCAAACCCTCCCCCCACCCCTCCAAGGGGGAGGGCAGGGTGGGGGTGACTGTTTCCTGTGAGGTCTCAGTGCAGCTTGGAGGGCAGGGAGCCGTGTGGCCGAACCCGCTGATATGATCGCTTGAATCCACCCACACATGATTGAACTGTGGGTAGTCGTGAAGCACCAGGGTGACAGGATGTTTGTGGTTCAGGTGAAACCGGTAGACCTTCCCAATGTCTATATTAGTGAATATATCGCCGTTGACGACCAGAAATGGCTTGTTATCCCAGAAATCCTCAATATTTTTGATCGCACCCCCGGTGCCGAGGATGGTTGGCTCGTAGCGGGTCACAACAGGGATGCCGTAGGCCTGTGCTTTGACAAACTCATCAATCACATGGGCCAGATGGTGGGTGTTTATGATGACAGCCTCACATCCCGAGCTCTCAAGCCTGCGAATCAGGATATCTATCAAGGGACGGTCAAGAATCGGAAAAAGGGGTTTTGGTTTTTTTTCTGTTAATGGCAACAGGCGGGTGCCAATGCCTGCTGCCAAGATCATCGCCTTCATAACAGCCATGATGCCAGCCTCAAAGATCCGTGTCAAGGTTTGACCAAAGCGTTCAAAAATATTGTCGTATATTTCAATCCATGTTATTAATAACTTATCATTCGTTTAATAGGGATAGACTTTTGTTAATTTTGAGAATCTATAAAAAGATATATATATTCCTCAGGTTTCAGGTTTCAGGTAACAAGATCGAAGGTATGAATCGTAGCAGAGGAGAAGCAGGTGAGACAATTCATCACCTGTTCATGGCAAAACTCAAAGGATACATTACAGAAAAGTCGGCATCCTTCATTTCGTAGTTTACACTTTTTGCCGGAGATCGTGT
>JAUWXF010000034.1 GCA_030616475.1 Desulfobacterales bacterium | reverse complement strand
ATTTCTCAATTTCTTTGTTTTGAATTTCGAATTTTTGTCATTCGATATTGTTTCGGATTTGCGGCTCACGCCTTGAAAACAGTACGGATTTCGATATTCGAATTTTAATTGCATATGAATACAAAACTTTACGTCACATAGACAATCTTTTGTCGATGTTGCGGCACTAAGCGCCTAATGATAGGGTTGCAGGACATGAATAGAAAAGGCCCCCTTGTAAAGCGATATGACGGGAACCCCATCCTTACCAGGGATGACGTTCCCTACCCGGTAGCCACTCTTCACAATGCCGGGGTTGTTAAACACAATGACCGGTATATAATGCTTTTCAGGTCACATCTCCACAACGGCCGCTCTGTAATCGGCCTGGCTGAAAGCACAGACGGTTTTTCCTTTTCTGTTCATCCCGAGCCGTTCCTTGTGCCGTCACACGATGACATATTTGCCGAATACGAAGAGTTCGGGGTGGAGGACCTCCGCATAAACCCCGTGGAGGGCGAATATCTTCTTACCTACAGTGCATACTCCCGGCATGGAGTGCGCATAGCACTTGCGCGCACCAGGGATTTTAAAAAAGTTGAACGCATCGCGCTTATAACCCAGGCCGACCTTCGCAACGTCGTCATTTTTCCTGTAAAGTTCGGTGGCCGGTATGCGCGTCTGGATCGGCCGCATTCCGAAATTTCACCCTGGTCTATCTGGATTTCCTATTCCCCGGACCTGGTTCACTGGGGCGATTCACGGGTGATTATGAAGCCGGTTCCCTATCACTGGGATGAAATGAAAATCGGGCCCGGCGCACCGCCCTTCAAAACCGATAAGGGCTGGCTGCATATTTACCATGGAGTCTTTAAGACTATGGCTGGGGCGGTGTATCGCCTTGGCGCGGCCCTGCACAATCTTAATGATCCGGCAGAAATCATCGGCGTTTCCGATCAGTGGATACTCCAGCCCGAGGATCCCTGGGAGGTGAGCGGCTACGTGCCCAATGTTGTTTTTACCTGCGGCGCTGTTCCTGAAAACGACGGTACGGTAAAAATATACTGGGGCGGCGCTGATACCGTCATGTGCGCCGGCACGGCAGTGATTGATGACCTTGTGCAGTTATGTCTGACAAATACCAGGTCAGCGGTGTAAGAAAAGCAAAGGGACATTCTCAAATCAACATATTTATCAAGGAATCATGTCTGATGCCCGAAAAAACAGTATCGCATCCAAGAATTAAACGTAAAAAGAAAAAAATCGAGGGTGATACCTCACGCGTTATAACGTGCCTTCATATTCCCCATGGCGCGCATCGCATATCTAAAATCATTCAACGCGTAGTGGACTTGCCCGACACCACGGCCGAAAATCTTCTTTCACAAATAATGCTTGATTTTTCCGAGCGGCACAAAGACATCAGACGCGTTTTTGGGCTTCACTTGAATGAGGTAAAAGATTATGTTCCTCGGGATGCCGTGCTCACCGAGACCAAAAGGGCTCTCATCGGGGCCTATTTTACCATGGAGTACTCCATTGAATCGGCTGCCCTTTTTAACCCTTCAATCGTCCTCCACCCCGATCAAAGCCATCTGGACAAAGGCAGCTTGCGCTTTATCATGAGCCTGCGGGCAATCGGCGAAGGCCATGTTTCCTCTATTGTATTTCGCAGCGGCGTCCTTGACCAGCACAATACGTTTCTCTTCGACCCGACCAGCGGTTATGTCGAAAGGCCGGACGTCCAACTAAATTCGGTTTACGACCGGCATCTCTTCCAGTTGAAGCTCAACGAAATGAAGGCCTCCAATGGCATAACAGCTCGTATTCTTGACCAGTTACCGGAAGATTTTACCTATAATGATTTAAATGAAAAAATCGGAGCGCTTCGCGAAAGACCTATTTCCTCTGAGGCGCGCCAAGACGAAACCTTCGAAATCATGTACTGGCTTGCCAATTCCAATTATGAGATGAATTTCCGACCCGATCACAAAATATCCGAACGGGTTATCTTTCCAGTTTCGGAAAATGAAAGCAGCGGCATTGAAGACGCCCGGTTCGTGCAATTTTTTGATGACAACGGCGAGGTCACCTATTATGCGACCTATACGGCTTATAACGGCTTTAAAATCCTGCCGCAGCTCATTGAAACAAAGGATTTTATCAAATTTGAAGTTATGACGCTCAACGGCAAAGCAGTACAAAACAAGGGCATGGCTCTTTTTCCGCGTAAAATTGACGGCAGCTACGTTATGCTCTCGCGCCAGGACGGTGAAAATAATCATATCATGTTCTCGGACAATATCCATTTCTGGCAGGAGTCCGAAATCATCCAGGAGCCCACACGTCCCTGGGAATTCATTCAGATCGGCAATTGCGGCTCACCCCTGGAGACCGATGAAGGCTGGATCGTACTCACCCACGGTGTCGGGCCCATGCGTCAGTATTGCATCGGCGCCATGCTGCTCGATCTTGAAAACCCGGTAAAAATCATCGCCCGCCTGGAAGAGCCGTTACTTACCCCGCATGAGGAAGAGCGCGAGGGGTATGTCCCCAATGTTGTTTATACCTGCGGCGCGATTTTCCACAATAACGACCTGGTCATTCCCTATGGCATATCTGATATTACATCCGGCATAGCAACTGTTAATGTAAGCGAATTAATTAACTGCATGCACACGGTAGCTTAATGATTTGGGGAGTGTGGGGGAGATGCGGGACGTTCTAGCATCTAATCCCTTCAGCAAGTTCAGGACAGGCGTTACGTTTATCCAGTGTGCCGAATTCTGTTTTGGTCACAAGTCATTTTTGGTTCCTTGTCTGGGTTAGGCTTAGGTAGGATCGAAAAGATTCGACTTTCTTTGGCCCTATGCCTTTGACGCACCTTAGGTCATACCACGTCTTGAAGGGACCGTGGGATTCCCTGAATTCAACAATACGCCGGGCCAAGCCATGGCTGATTCCTGGAATCATGTCAAGGTCTTCAACACGTGCTTGATTCAACTCGATAGAAATACCCAAGACCAGTCTTTTTCTATAACTCATGGGAGTGATGATGAGTTGGGCGCACTCGGCGCTCGACCCCTGAAGCTCTACGCGCATACCTGTGTCAAGGGTATCGCCTGGCGTGTCTAATGAGAGACGACGTTCGCCGATGGGACTGCCAGTGCTTTGGATTACCTGGTATGCTGTGGGAGGCTTATCAAAGGTGTAAATGCCAGGGTTTTCTACGGCTCCTGCGACTTCAATAATGCATTGATGACGGGATTCACTCGTCAGGTTGCCGCGGGAAGGTCCGAGCATCGACCCAAAGGGATGAAACGGTCTGAATAGACCGGTAAGGAGAATTGTCAGCCCCAGCATGAGTACAATGACTTGTTGGTCCTTACTAAAGATCTTCACTGCTATGGAGAATCTACGCCTCGTCCGAGACTACGCTCCTAAGAGGTGGCCCCTTCGGGGCAGTTGTAAGCAAAATCGATAAATCTTAAATTCGAATCTCGAAATCCGAAACAAATCCGAAATCCGAATGTTCAAATGTTCAAAACAATGTAGCAGGAATCGTGTTTTGGTCATTTGAATTTTGGAGATTTGAAAATTGTTTCGGATTTCGATATTCGGATTTCGGATTTAATCATTATTAACATAAACAATATGTTACAAACATCTACAACATTTTGTCGATGTTGCGGTGCTAAGCATCTAATCCAAAGGCATGGTGAAGGACTCGGACTGCCAGCTCTGTGTATTTCTCTTCAATGACACATGAGATCTTTATTTCCGACGTACTAATCATCATAATATTAATGTTTTCTTTTGCAAGGACCGTGAACATCTTCGCAGCCACACCCGAATGGCTTCGCATCCCAACGCCAATGACTGATACCTTGGCAATGTGTTCGTCTCCAATTACATGTTCTGCTCCAATCGATTCGGCCACATCTTTCTGAATAGCCATGGCCCTTGGATAGTCGCTCTTTGGTACCGTAAATGTCAGGTCGGTCAATCCACCCTTGCGAGTGTTTTGGATAATCATATCCACAATAATCCCGGCCTCTGCGATAGTTGTGAAGATCCTCGAAGCAATGCCAGGCTTGTCCGGGACTTTGCTTAAGGTGATCCGTGCTTCGTCCTTGCTGTAGGTAACACCCGATACCACGAGTCGTTCCATGTCCTCTTCTTCTTCAACAACCATGGTTCCTTCCTCCTCTATGAAAGACGATCTGACATGAACGGGCACATTAAACTTCTTGGCAAATTCTACAGCCCGAATCTGTAACACCTTGGCACCCAGACTGGCCATCTCCAACATTTCATCGTAGTATATCTTGTCAAGTTTCCTGGCATTTTTGCAAAGACTGGGGTCTGTGGTGTAGACTCCGTCCACATCGGTAAAAATCTCGCACACGTCGGCCTTGAGCGCGGCCGCCAGAGCTACAGCAGATGTGTCAGAGCCTCCCCTGCCTAGGGTCGTAATGTTGCCTTGTTGGTCGCGGCCCTGGAAACCGGCAACCGCCACGATCTTTCTCTGGCTGAGCAGTTCCCTGATGCGGTCGGCACGTATTTCTGCGATGCGAGCCCGACCAAATGCCCTATTGGTTACAATTTCAGCCTGATGACCCAAAAGTGATATGGCTGGAAAACCCATGGATTCTAACATGATGGACAACAATGACACCGTGGTTTGTTCGCCCGTGGCCAGCAAGACATCAAGTTCTCGCCTGCTGGGATCGTTGGTTATCTGGTGTGCCAATTGAATGAGACTGTCTGTTACTCCGGCCATTGCTGAAAGTACTACCACCACGTCATTTCCGGCGGTATACACTTTGATGACCCGTTCGGCGACCTTTCGGATTTGGTCCAGGTTTGCAACCGAAGTACCACCATATTTCTGTACAATCAGAGCCATCCTATACACCTCTTTATCAAATCAACAGCCTCTTGTCCATATCCTGTCAACAGAAGCTCTCGGCGCTGGTCATCCACGATGGAAATCGAGATAAAGAGTCGTTCTTTTGGGAGCAGCTCAATCATCTTTTCGGCCCATTCAATGACTGTGACGCCATCACATCCCATAATCTCACCCAGCCCAATCTCATCCAGTTCGACTACGTTCCCTATGCGATACAGGTCCGCGTGAAAGAGGCGAAGCCGTCCAGGATATTCATTTATTAGGGTATAACTCGGACTTGTCACATAAAGGTCTTCAGGCACCTGTAAACCTCTGGCAATTCCCTGGGTAAGACAGGTCTTGCCGCTCCCCAGTTCGCCGCTCAAGGCAACTACCGATCCATTGGTCAGATATTTGCCGAGAAATGCCCCCAAGCGAAGCGTTTCTTCAGGAGAATGGGAGATGAAGTGATGTTCCTTGGTTTTCAAAGGATTCTGAGTAATAGTTCAGGGGGTGAACGGTTACGGCTCTGACAAATGCGTTCGGGTAGGGAGGACGACCCGGGGGGGACTTCTCCAATCCCTTGAATTGCCCAGGAAGAATTTCTATGACATCCGAGGCGAGAAATCCCACCGGACTCATGCTTCGGGCAAGGAAATCAGCCGCACAACCGTGTAAATAGACACCTGCATTTACGGCTTCACTAACAGACAGACCCTGGACGATCAGACCTGCGATCATGCCTGTGAGTACGTCTCCCATCCCTCCGGAAGCCATCCCGGGATTTCCAGTGGGGTTAATCAAGACAGTTCCGTCAGGATGAGCAACAACCGTTTTCGCTCCTTTCAAGACCAGGTAGACCTTGCGGGTTGTCGCAAAATTGCGGGCCTCACGGATTCTTTCTTGCTGGACCTGTGAGGGCGTCGTTCCCACAAGTCTTGCCATCTCACCTGGATGAGGCGTCATCACGATAGGCACCTTCAGGTCTTTCAAACACTCTAAGCCTCCAACAAGAGCGTTGAGGCCATCTGCGTCAATCACTATAGGAACAGGAGATGTTTGGATGAGCCTTCTAACCAGATTGTGTGTTGGCTTGGCCGTGCCCAGGCCCGGGCCAATGGCCAGGCCCTTCTTGCTCTCCAATAGGCCCATAATCCTCTCATGGGCTGATAATCCCAGGGTTTGGTTGGCGTTTTCAGGGAGGGGTACGGTCATCACCTCGGTCAACTGCGATTCCATGGCCATGTTGAGGCTTTTTGGAATTCCAAGGGTTACGAGTCCTGCACCCACGCGCATGGCCGCGCTACTTGTCATGCCCGCCGCACCGGTCTTGCCTGGTGATCCCCCTATAACCAAGAGATGCCCGGTAGTTCCCTTGTGGCTTTGAAGTGCCCTCGATTTAAGACATGCGTTTATCATTTCTCGGGTCAGGAGATGATGTTTTGGGCCGACCTCAGCAACAATAGCAGGTGGGATTCCAATATCGACAACCTCCAATGTGCCGACAAACTCGGTTCCTGGTAACACAACATGGCCAATTTTAGCTAATCCAAAGGTCACAGTCACCGTTGCCTTGATGCAGCAACCACGTGGTTTGCCAGTGTCTGAGTCAAGACCGGATGGGATATCTACGGCAATGATTGGTTTTTGAAGCGTATTTAAAAACTCAATAATTTCTTTGAAGAGCCCCCGGACATCAGATTTGAGACCGGTGCCGAGCATGGCATCTATCCAAAGGTTACACTGTCTCATCTGGCCCTCGTGGAATTCAAATGCGGCCATGTCCGGGACTTCATGAACCGGGACCCCCATTTGGTCAAGCAGTTTCAGGTTAGTAGCTGCGTCCCCTCGAACATGCTCTCTTTCGGACAGCAGATACACAGCCGACTCGATATGGTTGCTGGCCAAATATCGGGCGATTACAAAACCGTCGCCACCATTGTTACCCCGCCCGGCGGCAATACCTACTTTCATGTGGCGTAAGTCCGGAAAGTGTCGGAATAAGGCGTCCACAGTACCCCGTCCCGCGCTTTCCATGAGGACGATGCCAGGAATTCCAAAGGATTCAATGGTCAGACGGTCCATCTCCTTCATCTGTTGGGCCGTAACAAGATACATTCACACCTCCAGAACGACCACGGCAACGGCATACAGGCCGTTGTCCGAAAGGCTCAAAAAGCTATTCTTGATACCATGGCGTTCGCACAGCTCTTTGGCCCTCCTGTGTAAGCTGAGGTGGGGACGTCCATTGGGACCACGCACAACTTCAATATGCCGCAAGCTGAGTCCGTTGCGGAAGCCTGACCCAAGGGCCTTTGAAAAAGCCTCTTTGGCTGCAAAGCGAAGGGCGAATCGTGATGCGGCACGCACCCCGTGGTGACAGTATTTGATTTCGGCTTGTGTAAAGACCCGTTTGAGAAATGGCTCTCCCCAGCGCTCCAGGGCTTTTTCAATGCGAGAGATTTCAACCATATCGATGCCGATACCGTAGATCATGACAGTCAATGGTCAGTCATAATTGAATATTGAATATTGAATATTGAAAATTGGGCATCCTTCATTTTCGCCATAAAGTAGTTTACACCTATTGACCAGTGTTCAGGTTTCAGTGTTCAGGTTTCAGGTCTTGCTTTTTCAGTTTCTGACACCTGACACCTGACACCTGACACCTGGTGCCTGGTTTCAGTGTTCAGATTTCAGACCCGCCTGCCAACGCCTGGGTCACACCGAGGTTACAATGCCCGCATACACGGCAATGGCGGGCAGGTCTTGCGTTTCTCGCTCCTGACACCTGACACCTGACACCAAAAAGTACGAACAAAAGAATTTGTCTCTTGGCGCCCGCATTCTTGAAAAGTGTAAACCGAGGAATGAAGGATGCCGATTTTGGACATTACCATGAAAGAAAACTACGAGACAATGCCATGATTTCTAAATCGACAATCGACAATCGACAATCGACAATCCTATCTCCGGTCTATTTTCCTTTTGCCTTCATATCCCCTTCGTTGGTGGAGGCCATGTCGCTTTGTTTCCACGGCGTGGTTGTCTATCAGCCGGCCTACTCCAAGGCTCGAAAGGACCTTCGGCCCTGGATGGACAGGGGCTTCCTGGATATTCGTAGCCCTTTCGAAAACGTGATCGATAAGAAATCCGTGGAGGCAGGGCTCCGGAATCTCAGGAGCTGGGGGCTTTTGCACCAGCAGGCTGACATGGCCTACCTGAAGACGGTTGGAAACGAGATTGCACCCGTTGGCCCGGAGACACCCAAAATCGTCTCTGATATTAAGGGAATGGCCGCAAAGAGATCAAAGGAATCTGAAGATAGTGAGCTTTCCCTCCAGATGTTCCTTCACCTAACACAGGAGTTTGACGAGCACTCCTGGGAATTGAGGCAGCAACTGAATCGGTTCAATAACCAGTATCAGGCTCTGCAAAGCTTCTTTCGCCAGGACCAAGATGGTCAGGCAGATGACCCGATGGCAGAAGACCTGCCCGCTCGTGCCCGTCCGCCATCGGCTTCGCCTCAGGCGAATGCCGGGCGGGCCTCGCAGTGGCAGGCGGGCCTGTTTCCTGTTGAAGAAGACCAGGGCAGTTTTGTAATCGAGAAGCGGATGGCCGGCTGGAACCGTCTCTTCCGGAAAGATCCTGCGGACTCCGGTCTCCTTTTTACAGATTCTCCTTTAGCGCTCGCCTACCTTCTTGACGGCGTACAGGAAAAAGTCGAAGCCTTAAAGTTCAACATCACTTACACGCAAGCCGAGTCAAGAGAGGTGCGCAAGAACCATCCATCCTGGGCCGATCACCTTCAGGATATCTTCAATAGGGTGCTTACCACACCCTGGAGCTGGACATTGCAAGAAAGGGTTGTACGGGCGGGCCGTGAAATAGAGGCGGAGATTGATCACTGGAAAGGATTAACAGTGAAACCTCACGACAGGCGCGTATCATTCCGCTGGTATGTCTTGCCCCACCAGGTTGCTCGCAGCCTGTTGAATCGACGCTGTGGTATCGACGGTAGCGATAAAGAAGATGAGGCTGGCAAGGTCGGGAATACCCTGGTAGGACTGATTGAAGAAGGCCCGCCCGCCATCGCTGCGCGAAACATGCCTTAGCAGGCCGGCAGTTTTCTGAAGAAACGAGCAACCTGCCTGTTTTTCCACAAAAATCACCAACAATTACAAGAAGACTTGACGGTTTTAAAGAATTGGTGTAATAGGGCATATCTCACCATTACGGACGATATCGTTCTGGATGTAGAACCTGTTGAAAAAATAAAGAAAGGAGGCGTCATTTTATGTTCACACCAACTGTGGATAAGGACAAGTGCATCGGCTGCGGAGAGTGCGTTGAAGTCTGTCCGGTGGAGGTTTTCGAACTTGAAGACGAAAAGGCCGAGCCTGTCAATGCAGAAGAGTGTTTAGGATGTGAAAGCTGCGTTGAGGTTTGTGAGCAAGAGGCAGTTACAGTGGAAGAAACATAATATAATCCCGACTACTGGTATCTGGTCCTTGATATCGGCAAAATTCGAATCAAGGACCAGTTTCCAATCCTCTCTCTTTCAATACACGTTTTATCCCACCTGTTACACAAGTCTCATCAGTAGGACCTTCCGGCCGGAGGCATGAAAATGGATGAAAAACCGATTGCCCGTTGCGAGGCCAATGGTGTCGATGCCTATGAGTACCCGTTTTATGTAAGGCCCGCGCAGGGCAGTGAACCGGCCTATTTGTTCCTGGAAGACCATGTCTACAATTTCACCAGCGAAGAGGCGGAAGAGATAATGGTTCATCTTGTTCGGATCGAGGAGGAAAAGGATCTCCAGACGCTTGGATACGAAAAGAATCAAGACGGGACCTATGTCTTATCAAAACCCGAGGAACCGTGGCTGCACGGAGGCCAATCATGATCCAAAATACCGGCCGTGCCCCCTGCTCAGAAAGTACGTAGATGCCGGATACCTGGGCCGCAAGACGGGCCGCGGATTTTACACATATTAATCATGCTTTTCCCTGACATGGCTCTGGTTCGGCAGAAACTCCATGCCGAAAAGCTCGAAGATATCCCGGCGGCGGCAGGCAAGGCCCTTCACGGCCCTCACCTTGCCTCGGTGGCAAAACCCGGTAAGTCTGTGGCAGTGGCGGTCGGAAGCCGGGGCATCAGCCACATTCCTATCATTGTTTCTGAATGCGTGAAGTTTTTGAAGGTCCGGGGTTTAAAGCCCTTTATTGTCCCGGCTATGGGGAGTCACGGGGGAAACACGCCAGAGGGTGAACTCTCGGTCTTGGCCATGCTTGGCATTAATGAATCCTCCGTGGGCGTGCCTATACTTGCTGCTGAGGATGTGGTCAAAATCGGGACATTGGACATTGGCATACCCATCCTCATGGACAGACACGCAGCCGAGGCCGACCACATTGTGGTGATCAACCGGGTGAAGCCCCATACAAAATTCCACGGCCCCATTGAAAGCGGCCTGACCAAGATGCTAACCGTCGGGCTCGGCAAAGGGCAAGGGGCAGCCCTGTACCACCGGGCTGCCGTCCAGCACACCTTTGGCATTCTCCAAGACATTGCGCGCCATATCATGGAAAGCCGCTCCGTCCTCTTTGGGCTTGCCATACTGGAAGACGGTCACAAGGATGTCTCTCGAATCTCTGCTGTAAGTCCCGAAAACTGGTTTGATGCAGAACGCACCCTGCTCGAAGAGGCACGCTTTATGATGCCCCGCATCCCGTTTGACCCTATAGATGTTCTAATCGTAGACGAAATCGGCAAGGATATCAGCGGTATTGGCATGGATTCCAATGTGACGGGAAGACACCGGGATATCGTGGGCGACTCTTACATGGCCCCGCACGTGAAAAGGATCTTTGTGAGAGATTTGAGCCCGGAATCCGACGGAAACGGAAATGGCATCGGGCTGGCAGACGTGACCACCCGGCGCCTCGTGGATGCCCTCGATCTTGAAAAGACTTACGCGAATGCCCTGACGGCCATCTCTCCTGAAAAGGCGGCTATTCCCATGTATTTTGAGACAGATCGTGATTGCATCGAAGCCTGCCTCAACACCATCGGCATGGTGAACCCTGAGACAGCCCGGATCATTCGTATCAAAAACACGGCCACCCTGGAGACGCTCTCGGTCTCACGGGCCCTTGAAGGCGATGTCATCTCCAATCCGGACCTGCATATCTTGAGACCATGGGAACCAATGGCCTTTGATGAAAAAGGCAACCTGTCGGATTGACGATTGATGATTGACGATTGACGATTGATGATTGATGATTGATGATTGATGATTGATGATTGACGATTGATGATTGACGATTGATGATTGACGATTGATGATTGACGATTGATGATTGACGATTGACTAATGAGTAATGACCAGTAAGCAGTAGGCAGTAGGCAGTAAGCAGTAAGCAGCAACCTTCAACTCATAATACCATTGACTAATGAAAGGCTCAATATTCAATCATCAATCGTCAATCATCAATCGCCAATGACCAATGAAAGAGTCAGTATTCAATCGTCAATCATCAATCATCAATCATCAATCCTATACCACATATGCCCCACGGCATTCGGATATGCGGCCGTCTTGTTTCAAACCGAGCCGTTCCTTGTGAAGCGGATCTTCTTGCCCCATTCACACAAGACGGCTTTAACAAAGCGAATACAAAGGACCGGTCCGGCCAAACCAGGACACACGCCGGCAGTTCTTGACATGTGCGAAGACATACAGGCCTATTTTGAGGGGGCCTCCATAAAGGCTACGTGGAAATTCCTCGATCTAAGCGGGCTGACCCCGTTGCAACGCTTGGTGCTAAAAGCCGTGGCAAGCGTTCCTCACGGAGAGGTCCGATCTTATGGCAAAATAGCTGCACAGGTCGGACACCCTCGGGCCTGTCGTTTTGTGGGGACCACCCTTGCCCGGAATCCTCTCCCCATCTTAATCCCATGTCATCGGATCGTCCGGGCTGATGGCTCACCAGGCGGCTTTTACGGTGGGACCGACCTTAAAAAACGGATGCTTTTACTGGAAAAACGGTCTATTCGCTCATAGCCCAGTCCAGTATCTTCAATTCCAGGTGGGCTGGTAGTGGCTCCGGCGGGTTGTCGCTCATAAGTGCCGGGCCGTCCGGCGGGGCGACAATGTTGAGATAGACCAGCTCTTCCGCCTTGTACCTGGGGAGGCCCCTTTTTCGTAGGTGGACCATAGCCAGTTGCGCTTGGCCCACCTTATGTGTGAGGTGCTTCTCCAGCCCTTTCTGGCGTAATAGCTCCAGGGTGTATTGGGGTTCGTTGTCCAGCATCCACTGAAGATGGTCCAGCCAAAAGCGGCTTGACCTCGGGTTGTGGACCTCTATCTCCTGAAAAGAAGGCCCTTCCAAAATTGGAATTACCATTAATTAACGTCTCGGAAGTTCTACAACCTACTGAAATCAGAAACCTTTTGATGGCTATCGATTTTAGTAACCACATGGAATAATGGAATGTTGGAATAGTGGAATATTGAGGATAAAAGCGGAAAGAATCATTTTTAATTGTTTTAATACCTTTCAACCCATCATTCCATCATTCCAGTATTCCATTATTCCAATTGCGGAGCGAAGCGGAGCTAAGTTCGACAAAGAACCCCTATTCCTTGTTGGCCTGTTCTATGGTCTTCTGGACGATCTGAGCCGGGACTTCCTGGTAATGGTCAAACTCGGTCGTAAAGGCCCCCCTGCCACCGGTCATGGAGGTTAGATCAGGGGCATAGCTCAAGATCTCGGCCATGGGCACCCGGGCGCGGATGACCTGCCTTTTGCCCCTGGCATCCACACCAAGGACCTTCCCACGTCTGCCGTTCAGATCCCCTATGACATCGCCCATGTAGTCATCGGGCACAGTGACGCTCAGGTTCATGATCGGCTCAAGCAGGGTAGGGTTGGCTTGTTGGAATCCTTTCTTGAAACACATGGATGCGGCAATCTTGAATGCCATCTCAGAAGAGTCCACATCGTGGGACTTGCCGTCATAGAAGCGGACCTTTACATCTACAACCGGATAACCAGCCAGGACTCCGGACTGCATGGTCTCAACAAGGCCCTTTTCCACTGCCGGTACAAAGTTGCGTGGAACGTTCATACCCGATAGGGCCTCATCGAACTCAAAGCCTTTACCCTCGTCAAGGGGAAAGATATCGAAATGTACCTCGGCAAACTGACCCCTTCCACCTGTCTGCTTCTTGTGCCGGTATATTACTCCCTTGACGGGCTGCTTGATGGTCTCCTTGTAAGGAATCTTGGGGGTTTTCAGGTTCACCTCTACACCGAACTTGCGCTTGAGCTTCTCGATAGTGGTCTCCAGGTGGATCTGACCCATACCGGAGATAATAATCTCCCTGGTTTGCTGGTCCCGGTCCAGCCTGAGGGTGGGATCCTCTTCCAGCAACCGGGAAAGGGAAGTAAATACCTTATCCTCATCCTTCTTGGACCTGGGCTGTATGGCGAAGGACATGATGGTCGGCAAAGGTTCAACACTTTCAAAGCGTATCTTGTTCGACTCATCACAGAGGGTGTTCCCTGTGGCGGTTTCTTTCAACTTGGCAACAGCTACGATATCGCCCGGACCTGCTTGGGGAACACCCTCCTGCTCCCTGCCGGCCATCTTAAGGAGTTGTCCGTATCGTTCCTTGGTTTCCTTGGTTGCATTATAAAAGGACCCGTCCGGCCTCACGGTTCCGGAATAGACCCTGAAGATACTGAGTCTTCCGGTGTACGGGTCGGCAATCGTCTTGAAAACCAGGGCAGAAAATGGCTCATCCGGAGCAGGACGGCGTTCCATCCTGTCTCCTGTAAGTGGGTCGATGCCAACCTTTGGACCGCGGTCAAGGGGAGACGGGAAACAATCATTGATAAAATCCATCAAGCGATCTATCCCGATATTCCTCGTCGCTGAACCGCACAGCACAGGCACAAAGGCACGTCCAAGGGTGCCAGCGCGCAGCCCCTGCATGAGGTCTTCATCGGTAAGGGGGTGACCGTCCAAATATTTTTCCAGAAGTACATCATCGGCTTCAGCAATGTTTTCAATCAGGGCCTCCCGCTCGGTTGCCACCTGGTCTTGAATCTCTGCGGGAATCTCCCCGGTCTTCGATTTTCCGACTTCTTCGTAAAAATAGGCCTTTTGGCTGATAAGATCGACGACCCCCTTGAAGTTTTCTTCCGTACCTATAGGCAACTGCAAGAGAATCGGTTTTGGGGTGAAGGTCTCGGCCACATCCTTTAGAGTTCCGAAAAAGTCGGCCCGATCCCGATCCATCTTGTTGATAAAGACCAGCCTTGGCATCTCGAGGTGGTCTGCAAATTCCCATGCCTGTTCGGTCTGCACCTTCACTCCGTCGATTGCCTCTACAACTACAATAGTGCCATCAGCCGCCTGAAGGCAGGACCGGGCATCCGAGAAAAAGTTGGCGTCTCCAGGGGTATCAATGATATTTACCTTGTGCTTTTTCCAGGTATACTGATGGAAGGCCGTGCTGATGCTTGTGTGCCGCCGCACTTCTTCAGGCTCAAAATCCATCGCGCTATTGCCCTCATCCACACTTCCCAAACGATTGGTAACCCCAGCGTCAAACAGTAAGGTCTCAGCCAGGGAGGTCTTGCCTGCTCCCCCATGGCCAACCAGTCCGATGTTTCTCAATTGGTTGACAGATTCACTCATGAAAACTCCTCTCCAATCCTTGATTTTTCTTTATACCTATATTTTGGACAAGAAAAAATCAACCCCAAAATTCCGGTGGTGCCGGTCGATCGTTGCTCCGCCGGAGGCGGATGCGTAGCCAGCCTGTTTCAATCCTTCCGATGCACTGAACGAACAAGATCCTCAGGTATGCTCAGAGCAGGATTGCCAAGCGTCAACAATTTGACATATTGCCATACTGCGAATGAAATTCGCCCGCATTTCCATTATTCAACTACTCGACTAACGTCGTTGGAATTTCAATAAGTTGTAGAAATTCTGATGCGCTAATTACTTGTCTGGAGCATTACGGCATGAATGCTGCTTGCAAGAGACGGTGGAGACGGTGTTGTGTTCCCACTTTCAATCATTATCACATTGGTACATTTTGTTGCAACTCTTTCAGTTTTTTCCCAATGTGCCGATGTACAGCGAAGATGCAGAATGGAGTGATGCTGTTATGGAACGTAGACCAAATCCCCTTCAGAAGTCAGGCAACAAAAACACCTATTGCCCTTATTATGAAAAGTGTCTGGATCATGCTGTCGAACGCCGCTGGAACTATTGGAGCTGTTCTAAGTGTCCTCACAAAGCGACACAACAACCGCCGAGCGAAATCCAAACCGTTCACGACCCAGGCGATTACTATCAGGTGCCATCGCAGATCTTCCGAGAGCTCACGTACCGACTCGGTTGAGTGAAAAAAGCGGCCAAGACGCTTTTATGACCACACAAATCTCCATCAACCTTGCACATGCCTTGGCTAACACCGGAGCCAAGGTTCTCCTTATCGATGCGGATCTTGGTAAGGTTCTTGACAATCGGACGGCCAAGTGTTATGCATCACTCACTTTCCCACTATCGCAGCAGCATTCCACAGTCGACCATATACTTTGACGATCGGTAGGTTGTGCGAAGGATGCGGTGAGTCAGGTCAGACGACTTTTTTAGAGCAAATTCATTAAGATTCTATAGAGAGGAGGATCGATTATGAAGAGATCTTTTTTTGCCGTCGTGATCGCGGTAGGGATATTATTATCAGGAATGACCGGATGTGTAACCGAGGAATACGTCAAAGACCAGATCGCCGTGATAGATACCCAGATTGGCGAGGTCCGGAAGAAGACGGAGGTGAACCGGATGGAGATCGCCAGTTTGAAGAAGTCGGCTGCTCAGATGCGCAAGCATTCGAAAACAGTTCAGGAGGCGATGTCACGGGCTGAGGAGGCGCACAAGCTGGCGAAGGGCAAGTTACTTTATGAGGCGACGATCTCAGGCGAGTCGGCTTATTTTGGCTTTGACGAAAGCGGTCTCTCCGATGAAGCCAAGATGTGTCTCGAAGTTTTTGCCGGAGTCGTGAAAACGGAAAACAAGAATATCTACATCGAGATTCAAGGGCACACGGACAACATCGGGACAGAAGAGCACAATCTGAAGCTGGGCCAAGCCCGAGCCGAGGGAGTCATGCGTCACCTGCACATGGAGCACGGTATTCCACTGCACCGCATGAACGCGTTTTCTTATGGTGAATCCAAGCCCGTTGTCGATAATAGCACCCCCAGCAACCGGGCGAAAAACCGGCGGGTTATGATTGTGGTGATGGAGTAGCAGAGATCTTCAATAATTAGACGTCTCGGAATTTCTACAACCTGTTGACATTATAGCGCTTTATTAGCTTGGCTGCTATCCCGAGAAAGGAATGATGAAATATTGGAATGATGTTGAAGACAAAAAGACCAAAATCCATTTAAACCCATTATTCCACCATTCCAATATTCCAGTATTCCAATTGTGAGCGAAGCGAACTAACTTGGTTCTGGTGGAGGCGGCGGGAGTCGAACCCGCGTCCGGCAATAGTCCACATAGGCTTCTACATACATATCCTGAATTTTAACTTTCGCCCCTCAAGTCTCTTTCAGGCTGGATACTTGAGGAGCTATCTTGTTATGAATTTCGCCTCATACGTAACAAGCAACCAATTAGAGGCTATCCTGCTCATCGACGCCCTTTCCGGGCTTGCAGGAAAGGCCCGGAAGGACGTTAGCACGCTTTTAAGCGGCTAAGGCGTAATTATAATCGTCTGCGATTATTTTAGGTCCCACCTTTTTTACGAGCTGGCAGGTGCTCGGTATGCAACCTATGTTTCTCTACCCCCGTCGAAGCCGTTTCGCCCCCATAAAATAGAGTGGCCAGTGGAAAGTGATGGTGAACAGGCAAAAGGTTCATAAACGCAGACAAACGTCTCGGAATTTTTACAACCTACTGTAATCATAACCCATTTGGCGATAGTCGTCCTTTGCTATTAAACCCATTATTCCATCATGAGCGCAAGCTTCACTCCGTGTCCACTATTCCAACATTCCAATTGAGGAGCGAATACAGAATAACCTATCTGCATCAAATTGTCAAATGTTTCTTCGCTTGTAATGCCGCAGGATGGCTTCGCATAGCCCGTCGATGGTGTAATCCTGAGCCATAATATCAACTTTGAATCCGAGTTCTCTGGCTGTCTCTGCCGTGATCGGGCCGATGGCGGCAACAGTGACCCCTTTAATTAGGCTTTCAAACCTTTCAGGTGGAAGGAGGGCCTTAAAGTTTCTGACCGTAGACGAACTGGTAAAAGTCAGAAGGTCGATAGAGCCTTCTTCCAAGCGCCTGATCAGCACGTCCACGTTTTCACGTGGCTGTTCGGTCTGGTACGCGGCGATTTCATCCACAATGGCGCCCATTTTCCGGAGTTCTACAGGCAGTACTGAACGCGCCTCTTTGGCACGCGGCAGCAATACTCTTTTTCCGTTCATGGGCTCTTGTTTAAAGGCTTCCACAATCGATTCGGCCCGATACGTCTCGGGGATAATATCGCTCTTGAGTCCGAAATCGCGCAACCGTTTTGCCGTGGTCGGCCCGATGGCTGCTGTGCTCACATCTCTAAGGGCCCGCACATCGTTGTCTTTTTCATAGAGACGCTCAAAGAAGAAAGAAACCCCATTTACACTGGTGAAAACCAGCCAGTCATAAGTGCCAAGGTTATCTATGGCCGCATCCAAGGGGCTCCAGTCCTCCGGAGGAACAACCTTTATGGTGGGGGATTCAAGGCACGCAGCTCCCAGGTCTGAAAGCCGCCTGACCAGCTCGCTTGCCTGTGCTCGTGCCCTTGTCACCACCACAGTCCTTCCAAAAAGAGCCCTTTTCTCAAACCAGTTCAGGGAGTCCCTGAGTTTAATCACCTCACCCACAACGATGGTGGCAGGCGGTTTGAGATCGGCTGCTTGCACCTCCGCTACGATGGTGTCAAGGGTTCCCACTACCGTGGTTTGCTGAGGCGTGGTGCCCCAGCGCACCACGGCCACCGGGGTTTTCGGGTCACGGCCTGCCGCCATCAGTCTTTCTGCAATCTTGGCCAGGTTTTTGACGCCCATCAAAAAGACGAGGGTGCCCACACCGGTGGCAAGCTTGGACCAGTCGATCGAGGAGTGCTTTTTGGTGGGGTCTTCATGACCGGTGACAAACGCCACAGTGCTGGTGTATAGGCGATGGGTAAGGGGTATGCCGGCATAGGCCGGTGCAGCCACAGCCGAGGTCACACCAGGAACAACCTCAAACTGGATTCCTGCTTCGGCGAGCACTTCAGCCTCTTCACCTCCACGGCCGAAGATAAAGGGGTCTCCCCCCTTAAGGCGCACAATGGTGCGGCCTTGCTTTGCCCTTGCCACCATCACTTCATTGATCTTGTCTTGGGAAAGGGTGTGATCGCCCCCCTTCTTGCCGACGTAGATGGTTTCAGCGCCTTCTCGCACATGTTTCAGGAGTTCAGGGGCTGCCAGGAAATCATAGATCACCACGTCCGCCCGTTTCAGACACTCGACGGCCCTTACGGTTACGAGATCCGGTTCCCTGGGCCCGGCACCAACCAGATAGACTTTCCCCTGTTTCATGTTGCCACATCCTGCATAGCTCTGCCCAGGATGTTCTCCAGGATTTCCCTGCCGCCCTTTTTAAGGAGGCGGTTGGCCAGTTCCACCCCGAGCTTCTCGGGTTGGTCTACATGACCTGTGACCGTTTGGCGAAGAACAACAGAGCCGTCTACCTCGGCCACAAGGCCTGTGATCTCAAGCTCGTCCCCAACGATTTTTGCGCGGGCTGCGATGGGGACCTGACATCCGCCTTCAAGCCGGGTCAGAAATGCCCGTTCGCTTTTCACGGCCAGGCGCGTCTCCCTGTGATCCAGGGGTGCGATCAGGCGCCGAGTCGAGTGATCATCTTGTCGCATTTCGATCGCCAGTGCCCCCTGTCCGATGGCTGGGAGCATAATTGCCTCGGGAAGATATTCTGTAATGCGAGCTTCCAACCCGAGTCTTTTGACACCGGCCGCTGCCACGATGATGGCATCGAGACCCTCTGTTTCAAGTTTTCGTATACGGGTGTCGAGGTTCCCTCTCAAGGGGTGCACTGTGACGTCCGGCCTGGCATGCAGAACCTGAGCCCCGCGCCTGAGGCTGCTGCTTCCAATGCGAGCGCCTTTTAGCAGGTCTTCAAACGAGTGGCCGTTCCTTGAAATCAGAACATCCAGGGGATTTTCCCGTTTGGGCATAGCGCCGATACAAAGACCTGGCGGGATATCAGCCGGCATGTCCTTCATGCTGTGGACGGCAAGGTCGATCCGGCCGACCAACAGGGCTGTTTCAATCTCCTTTACAAAGAGCCCCTTTCCCCCGACCCGTGCAAGGGGCACATCAGTAATCTTGTCCCCCGTGGTCTTGATCTTTACCAGCTCGGCTTCGTATTGGGGATGGAGGGCAAGAAGTCGGGAGCGGACCCACCCTGCCTGCCAAACGGCAAGGGGGCTTCCTCGTGTGCCGATTCTAATGGTTTTCATTATCAATGGCCACAGGTGCTGCAGGTTGTGGCGCTACAAGAGCTGCACACAGAACCCTTTGAACTTGAGAACTCACCATCACTCTTGTGGCTGAAAGAAGAAAGAAGCTTTTTGACCTTCTTGCCGTTGCAGGTAGGACAAGTGATTTTCTGGTTTCCAAGGACCAAGACCTCGAATTCCTTGTCGCATTTCATACAGTGATATTCGAAGATGGGCATCTTATTGTCTCCTTACAACAATTCGATTCTTTTCACATATTATAAAGCAATATTGACTGTTTGTCCAACCGATTCACGACAAGGCCCCGTCAAAGTCAGGTTGCGCGCAAGCATGAAAATCCCCCCACCCCCCTTCCCGCCTGCCAGCGCCACGCTCGCTGGGCAGCTACAATGCCGGCACACATGGCAATGGCGGGCACGTAATAAAGGGGGAGTTTGAAGTACCCCCCTTGGGAAAAGGGAATTCCCCCCCTTTGTAAAGGGGGGTTAGGGGGGATTTTCGGGGGGATTTTAGCAATGAGGCAATTTTCATTGTAAAACATCATGTTAAGCCTTAGTTTGACGTTGCCCTGCGATTCACGACCGGCCGATTTTCTCAATCACGGCTGCTGCAAGGAGGGGAAACATGATCTCATGGTGACCGATGAGGGTATAGCCCTTCCCGCCCATGCTGGTAGGGCGCTCGACTACATTCGTCGTGGGGCGGTAGTGCCGGATAAAATCCATATTCACGGCCGTAAATCGCTCTACCTTATGTCCCATATTCCGAACCAGGGTAAGTGCTTTCAAAAAGACTTCGGGCAAGATCACTGCTGAGCCGACATTCACATAAACACCATCCTCCAGCGCAGCCACCACCGAGGCAAGGAGCCTGAAATCGAGATGGCTTGCCTTTCCCGCAGCCTCAGGGTGGAATCCGGGATGTATGTGAATGATGTCAGTTCCGATCGCCACGTGGACGGTTGCAGGAATCTGAAGCCGCACTGCCGCTGCAAGGAGGCTGTCTTTGCTAAAAGGGAGATTCTCTTCGATAATCGCCTGTCCCACGGCCTGACCAAGCCCCAAATCCTCCTTGCCACCCTTTGAGACGGCACGATTCAAGAAATCCGAAGTCTCTTGTGCCATGCCAAAGGCTCCATGTTCCAAGCCCTGGAGAACGTCTTCAGAGGTCCTGCCGATCATGGCGACCTCAACGTCGTGTATGATGCCTGCCCCGTTCATGGCAATAGCTGTGATGACGCCACGCTCCATCATGTCAGCCACTATAGGGTTAAGCCCCACTTTGATGACGTGGGCACCCATAGCCAGCACCACACTCTTGCCACCCTTATGGGCCTTTGCAATAGCTGAAACGACCGCCTTGAAATCTCTGACTGCCAGGATATCCGGGAGGCGGTCCAAGAAATCTTCGAGGGACCCTTCTGGTTCCCATGGATGAGCAAAATCCGCTCGATCCACCTTACTTTTCCTGGCTGCCAGGGGATGAGTTTTCAAGGAAGCCAGGTCTATGGGCTTAAGTTTATGCATGGTGAATCGTTATTGGTTATTCGTGAATATTGTTGATTGTTGATTGTTGATTGTCGATTGAAAACTCAAGATTGAATGGTTTTCCGAGCCCCTTTCATCAATCGTCAATCATCAATCGTCAATCCAAAGGCTTCAGGGAAAAGGATTCGATCCACGAGTTCGCACAGAATATGTCCCGCTGTGATATGGGTTTCCTGGATACGTGGAGTTGCCCGGGAATGCACAATCAAGGCAAGGTCGCAACAGCGAGCCAGTTCGCCTCCACCGCATCCTGTCAGACCCACCGTGTAGAGCCCCATGTCCCTCGCCGTTTCCACAGCAAGAATCACGTTCTTGGAATTACCGCTGGTACTGATGCCCAGGGCCATGTCGTCCTTTCTACCGAGGGCCTTGATCTGCTTGGAAAAGACCTCGTCAAAAGAATAATCATTGGAAATACTGGTCAAGATGGATGTGTCGGTGCTCAGGGCCAGTGCAGGCAAGGGTTTGCGCTCCACCGTAAAACGGTTTACAAATTCTGCTGCAATGTGCTGGGCATCGGCGGCGCTGCCTCCGTTGCCAAAGATAAGGAGTTTGTGGCCAGCAGCAAAATAGGTGGCCAGACGTTGGGCTGCTGTCAGAAGCCCATCCACATTCTCTTTGACAAAACGTTCCTTGACTCGAATGCTTTCTTCAAACGCCTCTAGAATAATATCTTTCATGAGTGTTGGCCGGGTTGGTTACTGGAGTGCCTAAAGTGATCTAAAGTGAACTAAAGTGCCTAAAGTTAAAGGAATAAAACCAATCTTTACAAAAAGTTTCTTCAAGTCCCTGGCCCAGACCGGGACTATAGGGTTAGTAGATTAATTCAAGCACGTAGCGCCAGGGCGGGCCTCAACTTTAGCTCACTTTAGACACTTTAGGCACTTTAGCTCACTTCACTTCACCATTCACGATCTCGCGTATGAGATCACGGCTATCCTCTCCAAGCTTCGCTGCCATTTTGAGCTGCTCTGCGGCATTTTCATAATCCTCGCTTTGCAGGTAGAGCTTGCCCAGTCGGTATCGGTAAAGCCCATTGTTTGGGTCAATTCTGGTACTCTCTCGACACAGGACAATAGCGATTTCGAGATTCTCACCCAAGGCCCCATAGAGATAACCAAGAGCACTTAAGGTTTTCGCATCGGTTGGGTTCTGTCTAATTGCCTTTTCGTACGCCTTGGCAGCCTCCTGAATCATCTCTTTTTCCAGATAACACTCTCCCAGGGCCTGGAATATATGTGCCCCTTTGCGTGTGTTCCGGGCTGCTTTTTCGAGATACTCAAGGGCCGCATCGGTTTGATCCTTCTCCCGACAGCACACGGCTATCTGGTAGGCCACCTCGGGGTTTTCTCCGTCGAGGCTGTGGGCTTGAAGAAACAGGCCAAGTGCTTTTTCCCGATCGCCTTGCTTGAGGTGGGCAAGGCCCAGGTTGTATGTGGCCATCACATCTTCCGGATCAAGACGGATGGCTGTTTCAAAGGCATCAATAGCCAGATCCAACTTGCCCTGCACACCGTAACAGACGCCAAGACTGTTTTGGACATTGACATTTTGAGGATCTACGGCCAGAGCCCTCTTAAACTCATCAATGGCTCCATCAATGTCTCCGTATTGATAGAGCTTGTCGGCGCTGATGTTCAGGCTGACCGCATCAAACGGTGTGACAGTCTTTGGTCCAAAAAAGGCAGCATGATCCAGGGCTTTTTCGGCATTGTCCAGAATAGTCATTTTTTCGAAGGGCCAGAAAGGGTATACAGCCACTCCAACAGATACGGTCTCTTCGCCGGTAAGGGCAAGTCGTCGCTGGATCTCCTTTGCCAATTGAACGGCGGCTTCCTCGTCCCTTTCCGGGCAGAAACATGGAAACCGCTCCTGGTCGAGTCGTCCCCACTTCATGGGCCGGGTCTTGCTCAGACCGTCTATGATTTCTGCCAGCCTCACAACTACGCCCGATGTGATATGTTCTCCGAGGTGTTTTAACGTCCTGTCAAGATCGTCAATACGGATGACAAGTACAGCAAATCGGTCACTCCTTGCCGCAGATGACTCAAAAAGGCCCTGGAATTCCTCACCCACTAACACCTGCGGAAAGACCTCTTTCAGGGCATTTGCTCCGACCAAAGGCTGTTGCTGTTCCACTTACTCCTCCGGAAGGATCTTTTTAAATGTTGAGGCAATCATGGCGATTTCTTCATCCTGAACGGTGCGCATGTCCATCACAAACAGGTCGTTTTCAATGCGCCCGATAATGGGTGGGGCAGCTTCGCGCATGATGCGTTCAATACGATTTGCCGAGAACCCCTTTATCCTGACACCCACGCACCTGGTCGGAAGTTCCTGAAGGGGAAGGGCACCCCCACCTACACGGGATGAGGCGTCTATAATGACGGCTTCGAGTCGGTCATCTCCCTGCTTCTTTAATCGATTCCGGAGCCGCTTTGCCTTGTTGGCAATGAGCTTGGGAGGCAGGGTGAGCATACGCAGTGTGGGAATGGCCGAGACAGCCTTGGATTCATCCCGATACAGGTGCAGCGTGGCTTCAAGGGCTGCCAGGGTCATCTTATCGATCCTGAGAGCCCGGTTAACAGGGTTTTTCTTGATGCGCTCGAGCGCATCTTTTCGACCCACAATGATTCCAGCCTGGGGTCCACCCAGCATCTTGTCGCCACTGAAGGTGACCACATCGGCGCCGGTTGCCACGGTCTCCTGAACGGTGGGTTCCTTTATGAGGCCGTATTTTGAAAAATCGACAAAGCTTCCGCTCCCCAGATCTTTCATGACAGGAAGATGATACTTGGCCCCCAAGGCCACCAGATCCTTCAGAGGAACTTCAGCCGTAAACCCCACCATGCTGTAATTGCTGGTGTGCACCTTGAGCAATAGCGCGGTCTCGTCGCGGATTGCCCCTTCGTAGTCTGACATATGAGTCCGGTTGGTTGTGCCGACCTCCACCAGCCTGGCACCGCTTCGGGCCATAACCTCCGGTATGCGGAATGACCCTCCAATTTCCACCAGCTCACCCCTTGAAACGATCACCTCTTTTCCTTTTGCCAGTGTTTCCAGAGACAAAAAGACCGCTCCCGCATTGTTATTTACGACCATGGCAGCTTCAGCACCACTTATCTCGCACAGAATGTCTGCTACGGAGCTATATCTGGAGCCCCGCGCCCCTATTTCCAGATCGAATTCGAGGTTCGAATATCGGCTCGAAATCTCGGCCACATTCCTTGCTACGCTTTCGGGTAGCAAGGAACGGCCCAGGTTGGTGTGAACGACTACGCCCGTTGCGTTAATCACGCGCTTCAGATTGAATTCCATGCTCTTGTTCACTGTTTGTGCGGCAAGATTGAGGAGTTGATTGTCACCAAACATGGTCTCATTCAGGAGTTCATCGCCAGCAAGAATCCTCGTGCGAAGTCTGTCGAGGGTGGTGCGGATCGACTGCACCAACACGGCTCTGGGTACATGTTCCACCGGCTTGGTCTTGTCCCACAGCTCAAGAACATGGTCCACACCCGGAAGCTTGCGTAGCAGGCTCTGCTGTTTTGTGTCCACGGCTTTTTCCTCTTAAAACAGAATATTCGGCATCCTTCATTTTCGCCATAAAGTAGTTTACACCTATTGACCAGTGTTCAGGTTTCAGCCCGCCTGCCAACGCCTGGGTCACACCGAGGTTACAATGCCCGCATACACGGCAATGGCGGGCAGGTCTCGCGTTTGTCGCTCCTGACACCTGACACCTGACACCAAAAAGTAGGAACAAAGGAACT
>JAUWXF010000288.1 GCA_030616475.1 Desulfobacterales bacterium | reverse complement strand
CAAACTAACCCAAAAGTCTAGATTTTTAATTTAGTGGCAAATCGGGTAGTTAGGCGTCTCCTGGCCACTTAGCGCAATGAATTCAACAAACCTATTTCCTCAAGTGCGAAATGTAAGTTAGAATGGCCTTTTTGGGGCTAAAATCATCCTTTTAAGAAAAGTGGGAGGCTGGGGCCACCCATTCACATTGTCCAAGAACTGTCCCCAAGCCCCATCCGGAAAAATATTTGTATTTCTTTCCAACTGTGACCGGATCCACACCCCTCTGATAGAAATTAGCCACAGACCGACGCAGAGGGGCATGTTCCTATCTTCTCAGATAAGGTCTCCCTCTGCTTTTTTTCGTCATGGCAATATGGATTTTCATCTCTTAACGGGATCATCTGGTTCCTCTGACTGTTCTCAATAACACAGTCGTGCAAGAATCTTCTATCCGAAAATACATTGTCTTTGCCCTCTTCGTTGTGAGCCCGGCTGGGTTCTTGTTCAAGTTATAAAATCGCTTCGCGATTTTATATAACGCGGCTGCGCCGCTTAAAAAAGGAAATTCCTAAAGATTCCTTTCTGGGTATTCACAATCAGCTGTACCTTGGAAGTGCTCCAACTATGGCATCCTTCGTTTCCGGAAAAGATTCGATCATACTTTTTGGGCAGGGCACTGATAGGCACATCGTTTTCTTGGTCGGATTTCCCTCACTATGCTGTTGGATGTTTGGTCGGTTGGTTACTGATCAATTGGATAATCAAACGATGTAATGAAATGGGGGAATAGGACCAGTGCATGCTTGTCGAGCTTCAAGGACAGATCGAAAGAATAACCTTCATCAAAGCAACCGGAACTTCAGCGTCAACGACAAGGTCATGCAGATCAAGAACAATTATGATAAGGAGGTCTATTATGTCCTGTTGCAACGGAACCTGATATATACAGCCGTTACCAGAGGTAGGAAGCTGGTAGTGATGGTTGGTACCAGGAAGGCACTGGCCATTGGGGTCAAGAACGATAAAACCCGGAAGCGGTTTACCTGTTTGAGGTATAGGCTGAACTAACGAAAGGTAATATCAGCATATGGCAAAAAAGGCGAAAATCCCGGAGAAGTATCAAGTCTGGATTAATGTTCGCAAGAGATACCATCTTTCACACGCTCATATCCAAATGGCCAGAGAACTCGGCATGAATCCAAAGAAGTTCGGGAAAATCGCAAATCACAAGCAAGAGCCCTGGAAAGCGCCTCTGGCAGTCTTCATAGAGGACCTTTATTTTAAGCGTTTTGGAAAGAAGCGCCCGGGTGAAGTCAAAACCATTGAGCAACTTGCCAAAGCAAAACAGGAAAAGAAGGCAAAACGTCGTAAACGTAGAGAACTGGAGAAACAAAGCGTTGGCCCAAGCGCCGATGACACCAATCCACATTCACTGTCAAGGTGAGGGCTGACGCTCGCTTTTGCAGTCAGAGTCAAATTGAGGGTGGCATGGGAATAGGCTTACGAATCTTTCTTGTAAACGATGATGATTCATTAGAGCGTCTGGCCGTGGCAAGGTATGACCGATTGCTTCGTCGCAACCGAGAAGAATGTCTTCCACAGTATGCCGGCAAGCGTGTGCGGTATGCCCTGGTGGCATACGAGGTGGAAAATCGAATTCCTGTAGAGATCTTAAAGATTGAGTACAACTACCTATTCCTGGATTCTGAAGGCCGGATCGATGCTGGTGAAGAGGAAAAGGAGCGGAGGCTGGCTGTCGATCTCTTCCCCCCGGTGTTGCCGGAAGAACAGCCCCGGCAGGTCATTGATGCTAAGCACCTCTTTGCTAAAAAGCGTTATGACGCCAAGTACAGGTGGAGGCCCAGTCGGGAACTCGAGGCGGCAATCGTGCGTGCCATATTTGGTAAGAACGGATTTTTTTGAGCTGGCATATCTTTGTCCGCGCAGGAAAAAGGAGGGTTCAGATGTCAAAGGTACTGATAAGTTACTTCTCAAAGTCCGGCAATACAGAGAAGATGGCCGAGTACATCAAAGAGGGATTGGATTCATTGGGCGATGTCGACGTTAATCTGAAGAAGGTTCAAGATACCACAA
This sequence comes from Desulfobacterales bacterium, assembly GCA_030616475.1. Taxonomy (GTDB): domain Bacteria; phylum Desulfobacterota; class Desulfobacteria; order Desulfobacterales. The sequence goes on along the minus strand of JAUWXF010000288.1, from coordinate 486 downwards.
TTAAAGACCTGCGTTCGTCGGATGGCATAATAATAGGTAGCCCTACCTATTTTGGAGTTATGGCGAGAGAGGTCAAGCACCTAATGGACAAAAGCATTCGATGTTATGGGAAGCTGGTTGGAAAAGTTGGGGGAGCCTTTACGTCATCTGGAATGATTGGCGGTGGGAACGAAACCACCATTATGAGTATCCTCCAAGGGTTGCTGATCCATGGAATGATTGTTCAGGGTGTCCAAAAAGGAAACCACTATGGCCCTGTGTCAGTCGGAGCCCCGAACGAAGAGGTTCGTGATGAATGTATGGAGTACGGGAAAATGATAGGCGCACTCGTCAAGCGGTTGGAGAGGGGGGGACGTCCGTAAATAAGTAACTCAAGTTTCGCACCCCTTGATAAGGGTTTAGCGAAGAGTAATTACTAGTTTTACTACTCATAATAGTAGTAAAGGGCTCACTTTTGTGGTAAAGATAATTTTGCGAAATTAATCT
>JAUWXF010000115.1 GCA_030616475.1 Desulfobacterales bacterium | reverse complement strand
TAATTTTTCGCAAGGTCAAGGAAATCAAGGGATTGCGCGGAGACGTACGTCGGTACGTCGCACAAGCGATCCCGCAGATTGACGCCGAGATTGCGAAAAATGGCCATTTCTGGATGGAAACTAACTAGCCCCGACCGTAAGGGGTTCTATGAGCTGACTTCTAACACCCCTTTTGTCGTAAAGAGAAGTCGGGTTTTGTGCTTTTTGCGAAAACTCCATGTTCGTTATCACTACGGAATTTGTAGATCATTTCTTTGCAGATTTGCCTGGGTCTCAAGGGAGATACGTCGAGGTACAAGAAATATCGGAGTTTCGATATCTTTCTGATATCGTTACATTTCCAAAAGTAACGATTCTGGCAAGCTATATTTGTTAGCCCTTTCCCACTAATCCTATCCTTTGCATTGCTCAAAGTGGCATTTCTTTCCATAACGTACAAATCCAATATATGGATCGCAGGTGTGAAAGTTTTTACACATGTGTCCAATACAATCTCTATAAAGTGGTATTTTTTTGCCATTTTATAACCGTGGGTGTGAAAATTTTTGGACTTCAATTTTGTCTGGTGTTGGCTAACTATGCAGAACCTTTAGGATATTGTCTTCTCAGTCTGTCTTGGCATGGTGCTTGATACAGAGTAACATCAACCGCCCGTGACAGATGGAGTTGCAATTTATGTCTTTGTCAATTGGATACCCTAATGTCAAAGAGCAAAAGGAGAGTCAGATAACATGCTAAACATGATGTTAAACATTCAACACCGTTTCAACTCCCTTCATGTACATTGCCGTAGTCAGCGTAGTTGTTAGATATCCAGAGAAAGGTTGCGTTTCTGGTGCGAAGCTTATATCATGACAAGAGAAAAGAGATGGATGAGCAAAGGAAACATAAGCGATTTCAGGTCCAGAATGGTGCATTTGCTGTGCTCAGACCTTTTTCTTGGCCCCATTCCACCCAAAAACTTGGTCAAATCACAGATATCAGATTTGTGGTAAGGCTCTATAATTTCGGGGACTTTTGTCATGCCATTGCTGTTAGGTCATGCAGCTATTGGGTTAACCACCCACGACATGTGTTGTAAGAATAATTTGGCTTTCAGTTGGTGGAAGGTTGTTGTCTTTGTCGTGGTTTTAGCGAATTTGCCGGATATAGATGTTGTGATTGGCCTTCTTTTGCAAGGGAATGGATGTGTTTTCCACCGTGGGCCAATGGCCCGGAGGCGCAACTGTCAAAATAGGCAATTTCCGGGAAGCATGAGGATATATCAGGAGCCCGTATGACCAGAACAATCACCATAACAAGTGGAAAAGGAGGGGTTGGGAAAACAAACATCAGTGTGAATTTGGCCCTGCACTTGGCAACGCTCGGTTACCGGACATGCCTGTTTGACGCGGATTTAGGGTTGGCCAATGTCAACATACTCTTGGGACTTTATCCGGAGTACAACCTCGACGATGTGATTTTGTACCACCGTGACCTGAAAGATGTGATTATAAGAAACTATAAAGGAATCGATATCATCCCTGGAAGTTCAGGTGTGGAAAGGATAGCCAACCTTCAAGCCGATCAAATCGAGCAACTGATCCAATCTTTTTCCAAACTCGATGGATACAATTTCCTTCTATTTGATACTTCATCGGGTCTTTCAAGAAACGTTATCTCTTTTTGCCTCGCTTCCTCGGAAGTAATAGTGGTGATAGCTCCTGAAGTCACTTCACTGACCGACGCTTACGCCCTGTTAAAGATATTGTGTCTAAACGGGTTCAGTGGCTCGGTAAGAATTGTGGTGAATCAATGCAAGAGTGCATCAATTGCCAGGCACGCTTACACCAAGTTCAAGGAAACAGTAAAAAAATATCTTCCTATAGATGTTGTGCCACTTGGCATTATTGTTCAAGACCCCAAAGTGGAGGAGGCCGTCAAAGAGCAACAGGCATTCGTGTTGCTTTATCCTGAATCGAATGCCTCCAAGTGTATCAAGAGTATCGCCAAGCGCCTTATAGATGACCAGCCGGAGGATTTAGAACCTTCCGGGACATTATTATTTTGGACAAAGTACTGTGAGCTTATAACAAGCCCTTTGAAATTAACTGCCAAGAAAAAGAAGAAAAAAGAAATCGTGGGGGAACCGTCACGGCAGGCTCAGCAGCAAGGCCCAGCGCAACCGATACAAAGAACCGGAGAAAAACGTTTGCCAGAAACATCGAAGGATGCCCCCTTTCCCTTTATGAATAAACATACAGACAATAAGTCATCAGTTTCTCCAGAGCTTGAACTTAAGAACCGAAGGCATGTATTTAAGCAGCTAGAGACCCCTAAGAACCTGCCGACTCTTCCGCATGTTGTCTTAAGATTAATTGAGCTGTGTAACAGGGACGACAGCACGATTGAAAATATATCTCAAATAGTCAAAAAAGATGCTCCATTAAGCGCCAAGGTTATGAGCATGGTCAGTTCTGCGTGCAATGGGCCACGCAATATGATGACCAATATTGAGGAGGCAGTATTTTTCTTGGGCAGAGATGCCGTGAAAGCCATTGCCATTAGGGCTACAGCATATTCGGACTTTGACCAGACCAAAGGGGGTTCTGTCCTTAGGTTGAAGCTGTTCTGGTGGCACTCCCTTATGTGTGCTACCTTGGCCAAGCTGATTGCCGGAAAGACCTCATATCCTCCTCCTGATGAGGCATTTTTGTCGGGGCTTCTTCATGATATTGGAAAGCTGGTTTTGTGGGTGAATTTTCCGAAGGAATACGCTGAGATTTTGCAGTCATACAGGAACAAGTCAGATTTGCTTTTGGCAAGCGAAATGCGCCTAGGGGCCACACACTGTGAGGTTGGGGCTCGGATGATCAATCGGTGGAACCCGCAATCGTTTATGGCGGATGCAGTACTTTATCACCATGAACCAGTACATAGAATTTTGGATGCGCTTCCCCTGGTAAAGATTGTATTCGTAGCCAATGCACTGTGCTCGGAGGCTGTTGAAGAGGCTGTTGCCAAGTTTAAGACAGCAGAAGAGGTTTTTGGGTTTGCCCGGTCTGAAGTGGAGGAGCTGATATCGCTGGCCGAAAAAGAGGTGAAGCAGGTAGCAGAATCACTGGACATAGAGGTTGAGGCTTCGGATGCCTCCGGTAGATCGGTTTCCGAAAAAGATGCTGAAAAGCAAAAAGATCTGGCCCGTGCGGTAAGAGACATTTCTTTGCTGCAAGGTACGCTTCAAAATCTGTTAGGAGCCCGTGGTGAAGAGCCCATTCTGAAGATAGTCAAGCAAGGTCTCCACGTTTTGTTTGACGTTCATAGTGTACTCTTTTTCTTGTATGACCGGCAAAGAGATGTGCTGGTTGGCAAGGGTATCACAGGCAACAAAGAAAATGATTTGAGCAATGACGTGTCAATCCCTTTCCAAAAGAAAAAAAGCCTGTTGGTCAGGTCGCTTCGCCAGAAAACCCCTCTCGATTCTTTTGGCTATTCAACAAAAGCCGCTCCTACCATTATGGACAAGCAGCTTATTCGTTTCCTTGGAAAAGACGGAATACTGTGCCTTCCCATGGTCGCCCACAGGGCCAACGTTGGGGTGATAGTCTCGGGTGTAGATGACCATCATATTTGTCATTTACGGGATCAGATGAAACTGTTGAGTATGTTTGCCAACCAAGCGGCCTTGGCACTAGCTGCTGAACATTTGAATCAAAGTGAGACAAATCGGCTAAAGGATGTTCTCAAAAAGATTCAAGAGGTTTTGGACAAAGGATAGGCATTACGGATTCCACCCCTTCCTTGTTGTTACTCTTTATACTCACTTGACCATCTTCCACAAGGGTCAAAAATCTGACTCATCTCCTTGCCCATCACCCGTATTTTCAGACTCAGACATTTGAACGAGGAGCCCTAATCATTTGGAATTGTAGAGAATAACGTGGGTACACTATTGCGGCATGATTCCTGCTAGTGGGAAGAGAGGTGTCGTGTTTGCTTGTTCAAAGTATTATCACGTGGGTACAGGGCGAGACACCTAGGAGCTTTCTTATGGCCAAAAAACCAGCTTATGAAGAATTGGAACGAAAGGTCAAGGAATTAGAAGCCCAAAAAAACAAATTCCATATCCTTGGGGGCATCATGGGCCATACGGAGATTGCATGATTGGATGCTCCAAAGGGAAGTCGACTCAGGACCAGTCTGGGTCAGGTGATCAAAGCGTCAAACCGGGCAAAAGACCTTGTGAAGCAAATCCTGAAATATTGCGCAGCTCTCCTGAACTCAGGACGTTTTCTGTGCTCCCTTATGTAGCTGCTAAGCTCCTCCCGGATTATTGCTCAGTCTTCTACAAATAAGGCTTTTAAGTAAGGATGGCTGGAACCTTTTTCAAACATCATCTGACGGAGGATCCTGTCGGGGGTGAAGAGGAGCCAGAGACGGTCGTAGAGGACAAGGGTTCCATAACCGCTCAAATCGATGTTTGCTCCTGAGATATCGAGTAGCGGAATACCCAGAGAAAGCCTGCTATCTTGAAGCACCGCCCTCTCGTAAAGCAAAAGGTCTTTTCCTTCCAGTTCCGCCACCTTGTCCGGTGCCCCAAGCACAGAGAGCACATCTCCTAAGTTTGTCTTTCCCAACTCGAACGCATCGCCCGGTGGCACCACCTCGTCTCCTTCCACTACCCTTATAAACCTATAAGAGAGGCAGGCAGAAAAAAGAAGGGTAATTGAAAGCAAGAAGGTTATGAGAATAAGGGAAATATTAGAACGGGAGCCCATAGGATGCCTTTCCGGCGTTCAGGCTGACGCCGTAGTGACGCAAGACATCATTCTGGTCAAAAAAGAAAACCAATTGATCACAGTCTGTATCATAATTTCCAAAACTCACGATTACTAACCAGAGCCCGGTGCCCTTGCTTAGAGAGCGCTTGTAGATGTAGGCATTACCGTTGGAGAGTTTTACCACCTCAGTCGGAGCACCAAACATTTCTGTCACTTCTGACGCCATTGTCCGGCCAGGAGTGAGCCGGTCAAGTCCGCTCGTGTCAAATGGTTGGTATTCCTTGTTCTTTCCCAGCAGAAGGCAACCGCTGATAAAGGCTATCAGCGTGATGATAAGGGAGAGAGAAATGAATGACTTCATGTCGTTTTCTCCTTCAAAGCGTTTTGTTCCCATGCCAGCAACGGTTGCTCTGCCGAGGTCATGGACTTGGCAAACGATTATAGAAAAGAAGGCTGTCATTGTCAATGAACCTCCCCGCAGCAAGCTGCGGGGTATCAAAATGGAAGAATACCAGAACTTTCTATTCGGATAGATAGTGTGGCTTCTTGCTTTGGTTGATCTTGTTTTCGTGGCACCATAATGGTAGCGTGACCAGTACTCCGTTTTGCTAGGGTGTAAAAGGTATGATGCTGAGGTTAATGGTTATTGCAATATTGATTATGGTATCGAATCATTGCCACGCCTATAATCAAGCAGGATTTGTACCAACGACCGAGAAATTAGAGGAAACAAAGACCGAGCATTTTCATATCATAAGTCGTTCTGTCAAGTTAACAGGCAAGAGATTCAAGCGACTTGCTTGGGACATGCTTTGCCACGAAAGACAAATCCAACAGAAAAACATAAAAGAGCTCACAAGGCTGGCGCCAACAAAGGTCCCCAGGCTCACGGACCGAGAGATCATCGTGTTTCAGCCTGTTTTTGTAGGAAACAAGATCTATTTTTGCGCACAGGAAGAAGAGGCACGAGACAGTCTCTACGTCTATGATCCTGAGCAAAAGAAGACGCAGAAGATAGCCCACGCTCGTAGGACCGCTGACACAGCCCCGTATCGTCAACATCTCCGGGCATGCCACGATCAATTACACTCAGGGGCTATGAAGAAAACTTTCAAACCGGTGACCGCGTAGTCAAAGGCTCCTGCGCCTACCGGTTTCCCATCGTGGATATATCTAAGGGTGCAGGATCTGCGCCTTTTTTCGCCAAACAGCTTTTTGCAGAAGTTTTTTATGAAGGGGGAAGGACGTGGGATGATGAGGGTGAAGGCGACGAACGTGGTTGGCTCGATTCAATGGGGCTTGAGGTTAATTTTTCTCTTAAGCTTCTCCGTTTCTTGCGGATAGCGCCGGGTTTAGGGTTTGCCTACGCGCCGGACCGGCCAAAAGGGGACGATGATGGGCTTGACGAACGATACCAGATTTATATTGTCATCAAAGGATTTGTGAATTTCTGACCCGATGATTCCATCGAGTGTTACCCAAAATCATTTGCCGTACCTTTTCTTGCCACCTGTGACTCCTGAAAAAGCCGCAAAAAGAGCCGGTTTTATCAACGTTTTTTCTTGACTTCACAGATCCAATATTGTAAATGACCTCGGCAGGCAGAGGGATAGGCTTTTGAAACCCAAACGTTAAGGAGGGAAGCTATGAAAAGGTTTGTGTTCTTTGTTGTTGCGGTCTTCACGGTTATGGTTTTTGTGGGAGTCGGTTTCGCCGATCAAAAGAATACCGGCTGCGGTCTCGGCACCCTTGTCTTTGAAGGTCAAGACGGCTTGTTGTCCCAAATCTGTGCGGTGACGACAAACGGCACCTTCGGGAACCAGACGTTCGGCATCACCTCAGGGACACTAAATTGTGACAGGCCCCAGAGCCTTGCCGCCAATGAAAAGCTAAACACCTTTGTCGCCGATAATATGGACAACCTGGCGAGGGATATTGCTCAGGGGAACGGCGAATACGTGAATACTTTGGCGGTTCTGATGGAAGTACCCGAAGGGGAAAGGACAAGTTTCTACTCCAGGCTCCAGGTAAATTTTTCTCACATCTATACCTCTGACCAGGTCACCCACGTCGATGTGCTCAATAACATCGAAACCGTAGTGTCATCAAGCTAAGATTTCCCTTTCCTGATTGAAGGGCATGCAGGGGAGATATGAACGGCTCAAACGGTCCATATCTCCCCTTTTTTTTGTGTTCTTCCTTTTTTTCCCTCTCGTTTTCGCCGTTCAGGTCCAGGCGGAAGAACCACCCTATCTCACCGATCTCTTAGAGTCGGCACGTCAAAAGGAGCTACACAAAGATAGATACTGGCACACCCTTTTGCATTATAAAAAGGGCTCTTTCGGAATGAGAAGTCTCATTGATGATCCCAAATTCTTTCTGTCCAAGGAGGGCAAATATCATCCGGAGGCGGAACTCGAAGCGACGATCAGGGCATTTTTTCAGAAAGCTGATGATGAGACGAAGCATCCCGTATGCAGGTTCATCGCTCGCTATGCCTGGATCAAGGAGAAGTTGAATCTCGATGCATCCCAACTTCCCGTTCCGGAATGCAGGCACTTTGAGGGAATCATGAACCACATCAAACCGGAATCGGTCACCTTGATCTTCCCGACCTCTTACATGAATAGCCCCGCATCCATGTTCGGGCATACCCTGCTGACGATCGAAACGGCCTACAGGAGCAAGCTCCTGTCTTATGCAATCAATTACTCCGCTATTACGACTGAGACTTTCGGGCCGTTATATGCCATTAAAGGTCTCTTTGGATTTTATAAAGGGTATTTTTCCATCCTTCCTTACTATGCAAAAATACAGGAATACAGCGATGTCAATCACCGGGATATCTGGGAATATCCCCTCAACCTCAATGCAGAAGAGACAAAAAAGCTCCTGATGCACATCTACGAACTCGATTCCATCTACTCTGATTACTATTTTTTTGATGAGAATTGTTCCTATGACCTCCTGTTTCTGTTAGATGCGGCGCGGCCATCCCTTGATTTGACGGATCAGTGCAACTGGTGGGTGATACCCCTGGACACCATCAAAACCGTCAAAAAAAACCGCTTGATCACAGGGGTTGTCTACAGACCGTCTAAAACGACAAAGATCAAACACCTCGCATCTTTGCTCCCGAAGAGCGGCCACAAAATGGCCCTGTCCATGGCTAAAGGAGATCTGGAACCGGACCGTCTCCTAGAGCAAAAGATCTCGAATGAGGAAAAGATAAGGGTTTGCGATCTCGCCAGCGAATACCTTCAATATGAATATTCAAAAAAGGACCTAACGAAGAAACCGTACCAGGACCGCTTTCTGAAAACCTTACGGGTTCGCAGTCTCCTGGGGGAACCCGATGAAGATCGATACCGCGTTCCCACCCCGCCACGACCGGATGAGGGGCACGATTCCAGCCGGTTCAGTCTCGGCATCGGGATAAGGGAAGGCGACCTGTTCCAGGAGATCAAATACCGGCCGGCGTATCATGATTTGCTCGATAACGAGAATGGGTACAAAGAAGGCTCACAGATCGTCTTCGGCAACACGGCCCTGAGGTACTATTCTTCGGATAAAAGACTGGAACTGGAGAATCTGGATTTTATTGATATCGTCTCGATCTCTCCGAGGGATGAATTCTTCCAATCCATTTCCTGGAAGATAAAGACGGGCCTGGTGCAGAAGGTCATGAAAGACGGGGAAGACCACCTCGTCTATGAGCTCAATTCCGGTGGCGGGTTTGCCTTTAAAAACGACTTCCTGGGGCTCTGGTACCTCATGATGGAAACCGACCTCAATGTGGGCGGGGCATTGGATGGAGGATATGCAGCCGGTATTGGCGGTTCAATGGGACTCATCAAAGGCCTGACCGATTTCTGGAAAATTCATTTTTTCACAAGAGACATCTATTACGGCCTAGGCGACACGCACAATGCCTTTGAAGCAGCCCTTCTTCAAAACTTTACCATCAGTACAAATACGAGCTTGACTTTAGAAATTTCAAGAAGTAAGGCCCACCAGTTTTATCAGACCGAGGCAAAAGCCTACTGGAATCTCTTTTTCTGAGCGATTCATTTATGATAGGGTTACCCGCGGGTGGAGGGCTGCGATCTGTTGACAATGGTTTTCACATACCATGGACAAGAAAAAACTCTGGCACGTGCTTTAATCTTTGTTTCCCTCTGCATCCTCTCTGGTTGCGCTTCGAGGCTCGTTTATCACCCGGACAGGGACATGAGAGGGTCGCCCGCGGATCAGGGACTTCCCTATGAATCTGTCGATTTTGAGACGCAAGACGGGGTGAGACTCTCAGGATGGTGGTTGTCTGCCTGTAAACAGAGGGGTGTTGTCTTGTTCTGCCACGGAAACGCGGGGAATATCTCCCATCGCTTAGACTCCCTCTTGATCTTTAATAAGCTGGGACTGAGTACGTTCATCTTTGATTACCGGGGATATGGAAAGAGTGGTGGCAGGCCCTCGGAGCGCGGAACCTATCTCGACGCAAAAGCGGCATGGAATCACCTTGTGCAGACACGAAAAATCCCTCCAGAGGACATCGTTATTTTTGGAAGATCTCTCGGCGGTTCGATTGCCGCCTGGCTTGCTCAAGATCACCATCCACGGATGCTTGTTGTCGAGTCCTCCTTTACCTCTTTGCGGGATATGGTCAAAGATCGTTTCCCTTGGTTTCCTGCGAGGCTCCTCCGGAACTATCAATACGATACCCGCCAATATCTTCAGAAGACGCGGTGTCCTGTTCTCATCATCCACAGCCGGGATGATGAGTTAATACCCTTGCGGCAGGGACAGGAGTTATACGAAGCGGCAAAGGGGCCAAAGGAATTTCTAGAGATATCTGGGTCACACAACAGGGGATTCATAGATTCTTTAAAACGGTATGAATCGACGCTTGATAATTTCATTTCCAGATATCTGGAAAGAAAATAACACTAAAGGACTTGGGTAGAGGATGAAAAAGGGGCTGTCCGTCCTGATACTTTTGGCGATGGTCTCTTCAGTGATCGCCGGGGAGGCAGAGAGACCGGCGGTCTTTGACTTGCCAAAGGAGGCCTTGCAGTTGCTCGCCGAGAGCGCTTCAGACCCCTGCTCTATCTGTGCTAAGCAGACAAGAGAGAAGGCTTTCAGGATTTTAAACGCTGCATTCAATCCGGGGAGGATCTTAAAGAGCAACAATCTTTGCCAGTTCATGCGGACCGATGCGTGCGGCGAAAATGAACTGGTGCTTACCTGCTATCCCACACCCCTTCCCCTGTTTACCTTTAAATTTCATACGGCTGAAAAACATCTGGTAGGTGTTTCCTCGACCGATTTCACTGAAGAGCGATTCGCCGGTGAATACCGTTGGGCGGCCGCCGGGACCCTTTTCGAAGGAGCGTTAGAAATCATTGAATATCGGTATGGCGACGGGCCGGCCTATAATTACTATCTCGTCGAAAACCACATTCAAGTCCACTGCAAGATCTTAGACCTCAAGCGGATTGAGGGGCAATAAGGTAATGAAGCTTCAGGGTTTGTAATAGCAGGTCGCTCCATATGTTGGAGCTTGGTAATCCAACCATATTGACAAGTCCCTCCTGGCCAAAGCCCGGCTTAGGGCTTGCGCAAAAACAACTTGGCAGAATTGGCGCTCAGATTTGGGTTAGATTTGGACGATCCGATTGAGCAAAACCACAGGAATAGCTGGCTATTTCGCGGATTTTGCGAATGAGTATCGGTCAAAGATGGCCTGAAGCTGAGATGCCAAAATGGTAAGTT
>JAUWXF010000086.1 GCA_030616475.1 Desulfobacterales bacterium | reverse complement strand
TGGCGCGACTTGATATGCATTCTTGGCACGATCTCATTGAATGCTGCGCCAGAAGTTTCTACGCAATGGGACAGGAAAGCCAGGTCTGGGCCAGGGGTTCAAAGGTTATAGTCTACTGATATCCTTCTTTTACTAACAGCCAGTTAGGCCTGCCCTGGCGCGACATCCCAAGATGATTTTGGTGCCCATGTAGTCCCGGTCTGGGCCAGGGGCTCTTCAACCGGGAACCGTGAACGTTGAACCGCTCAACCCAGGTTTAAGTCACAAATCCCAAGGCATATCCAGAATGGACAGTTAATGCTGGAAATTTTTGAGGCTTTTGCTAACGTTATTGATGGATTACCCTGTTGAGGACATCACAATGCGGTTTTTTAACACTGCCGGGCCTGTTAATTGTGAAGATCATTACTGCTTGTCTCCATTGAAGAGGTTTGATCTGGAGGAGGTAACCTCCCTGATTGAACAGAAAAAATACTTTGTTCTGCACGCTCCCAGGCAGACTGGCAAGACTACGTGTCTTCTGGCATTAATGGAACATCTGAATGCCACCGGGAGGTATCGATGTCTCTATTGCAACGTGGAGTCTGCCCAGGCTGCCAGAGAGGATGTGAAAGAAGGCATGAGGGCAATACTCAATGAGATTGCCTCCAGGGCCTTAGATTTTCTGAAAGACCCTTTTGTGAAGGCACGCTGGCGTCAGGTTGTGGAAGAGAGTGGGGAGTATGCAGCTCTGACTGAATTGCTCTCTTCTTGGGCAAAGGAGAGTTCGCTTCCTCTGGTTATTCTGATAGATGAGATAGACTCACTGGTGGGAGATACCCTGATATCTGTTCTGCGCCAGCTCAGGGCTGGGTACGATAAACGCCCTGCACTGTTTCCTCAGGGCATCGTGCTATGCGGTGTGCGGGATGTCCGGGACTATAGGATACACTCTTCCAAAGAGAAGACCATAATTACCGGTGGAAGTGCATTCAATATTAAGGCCAAGTCTCTACGTCTCGGAGATTTTTCCAAGGAAGAGGTACACGCTCTTTTCAGGCAGCACACCGATGAAACAGGCCAGGAGTTCTCTGATGAAACCCTGGATCTCGTGTGGCACCTTACCGAGGGGCAGCCATGGCTGGTGAATGCTCTGGGTTATGAGGTCTGTTTTGAGATGAAGGTGGGCCGGGATCGAAATAGCCCTATCACAGTGGAGATGATCGAGCAGGCCAAGGAGAATATTATTCTGAGGAGAGACACGCATATCGACCAACTCGCTGACAAACTCCAGGAGGAAAGGGTCCGCCGTGTGATTGGTCCGATACTTGCCGGTTTGAAGGAACCAGAGCAGATTCCCACAGATGACCTGTATTATGTGAGGGACCTGGGTTTGGTGAAGATTGACGGCCAGTTGCAAATAGCCAACCGGATCTATCAGGAGGTGATCCCCCGGGAGCTGACTTACAGCACTCAGGTCACGATCTCGGAGCAACCCTCCTGGTATGTTGGATCCGATGGTCGTCTCAACATGGACAGTCTTCTCTCCGCTTTTCAGGAGTTTTTTCGAGAACATTCAGAGCACTGGGTGGAGCGGTTCCAGTACAAAGAGGCCGGACCACAGCTTTTGTTGCAAGCATTCTTGCAAAGGATAGTCAATGCGGGAGGCCGCGTGGAAAGAGAGTACGGCCTTGGGCGGATGCGGACGGATCTTTTGGTGATCTGGCGTGTTGAAGCTGAAAGCTCAAAGCTGAAAGCTCAAAGTACTCGGGATCTACAGAAAATCGTGATAGAATTGAAAGTCTTGCACAAGTCACTGGAGAGGACCATTGCTGATGGTGTTGAACAGACTGCTTCCTACATGGAGCGGTGTGGCACAGATGAAGGGCATCTGGTGATCTTTGACCGGCAGAGGGAAAGATCGTGGGACGAGAAAATATTCCGGCGTGAAGAGGCATTTAGGGGTAGCAAAGTCACTGTTTGGGGGATGTGATAGGAAAATTCCTTTGGTCAACTACCTCAACGGACTGAATAAGGAAATCGGCCTTTTGATCAACTTCGGTCCATCAGGAGTTGAGGTAAAACGCAAGTACAGAAAATTCCGACAGGATTAACATGATTGACAGGATGTTTTTTTCGGCCTTTCCAGATGAAAGGCCGAAGACGACAAAATCCTGCAAATCCTGTTAATCCTGTCTAATTTAACACTATGAAGATTTTAGTCACCGGAGGAAGCGGCTTTATCGGAACCAATCTGGCCGCAGATTTACTCAAGGCCGGCCATAGTGTTTCGATTTACGACAAGGTGAGAAGTCAAACCTACCCGGATCTTTGTGTGGTCGCTGATGTTCGGGATAGAGAAAGATTGTCTGAGGCCTTGCGTGGTATTGATGTGGTTTATCATCTCGCGGCAGAGCATCGAGATGATGTCCGGCCTGTTTCACTCTATTACGACGTCAATGTGGGCGGTGCTGAGAACCTCGTCTATGCTGCCGAAAAGAACAATGTCAAAAAAATTGTTTTTACAAGCAGCGTCGCAATATATGGCCTCAACGCCAATGAACCCGACGAGGAAAGCCCTATCAAACCTTTCAACGATTACAGTAAGAGTAAATACCAATCAGAAGAGGTCTTCAATGAATGGGTGAAAGGTGACGACTCGAGATCTCTTGTCATAGTGAGACCTGTGGTCATTTTCGGAGAAAGAAACCGAGGCAATGTCTACGAGGTTCTCAGTCAAATCGCATCCGGCAGGTTTGTCATTGTCGGCAACGGAAAAAATGAGAAATCAATGGGATATGTTCTTAATCTTTCAAGCTTCCTGGCCAAGCTCCTTGAGAGCGGTCCTGGCAGACATGTTTACAACTACGCGGACAAACCGGACATGACAACGGAAGAATTGGTCAGGATCGCCTCGGAGGCCCTTGGGAACGGACCGGGAATCAGGTGGAGAATTCCCTATCCGATTGGTCTTTTGGGCGGATACGCTTTTGATTTTTTGAGCAGAATCACAGGAAAGACCTATCCGATCAGCTCCATTCGTATCAAGAAGTTCGCCGCGAACACCACGGTTTCTGCGGATCGGCTCAAAGAAACTGGTTTCGTCGCGCCGTATTCCCTTGCCCAAGGCCTCAACCGCATGATTGCAAGTGAATTCGCGTCACCGCGAGATTGAGGGATTCAGGGATTGAGGGATTGAGGGATTGAGGGATTGTGAATTACAAAAGATTTGAGGAACTACCTTGCTGGATTAAGGCAAGAGAGCTGTGCCAAGCAGTTTTTGAGATAATCAATCAGGCGGAGTTTCGAAAAGATTTCAGCTTGAGGGATCAAATGTGGAGGGCTGCCGGATCAGTCATGGACAATATTGCGGAAGGCTTTGATGATGGGTCAACTCGAGAGATGATCCGGTTCTTGGGTTACTCTCAGAGATCATGCAGTGAAGTGCAATCCCAGCTATATCGAGCTTTAGATTGTAAATATATCACTCAAAGCAAGTTTGACGACGTGTATGAGCTTGCTTCTGAATGTCGCAAGCAAATCAAGGGGTTTAGAAAGTATTTACGGAACTACGATTCCAGTAATTAACATGGGAAAATCCCTTAATTCCTCAATCCCTAAATCCCTAAATCTCATGATTAGCTTTATCAAGACTGCCCTCTTCGGGCTTTTACTTACGGGCCTGTATCATTCTGCGTTTACCAACATGATCAGACGGTGGGATAGACCGGAATATAATTACTGTTACCTCATACCTCTTGTAGTCGCCTACTTAATCTGGGAAAAGAGGACAAAGCTAGCGGAGCTTGCCTCGCTGCCTTCCTGGAAAGGTATGATACCACTTGTCTTTGGACTCATGCTTTTCTGGCTGGGAGAGTTGGGTGGAGAATACTTTACTCTCTATATCTCATTTTGGCTGGTGGTGGTGGGGCTTTTATGGATCCACCTTGGGTGGCAAAAAATAAGGACCATTGCTTTCGCCCTCTTCATGACACTGACCATGTTTCCCTTGCCTAATTTTCTGTATAACAAGATCTCGGTTAAGCTCCAGTTGATATCTTCTAAATTGGGTGTGAGCTTGATGCACCTCTATGGTATGTCTGCCCACCGGGAGGGCAATGTCATCGATCTCGGGTTTGCCCAGTTGCAGGTCGTAGATGCGTGCAGCGGCCTTCGATCCTTGATGTCACTTACTATATTGGGCCTTCTTATGGCCTATTTTTTTCGGGCCTCTTTTTGGAAACGAGCCCTCCTTTTGAGCTCTACAGTACCTTTGTCTGTCTTGGCCAACAGCATGCGCTTAGCCTTAACCGGTTTTCTCTATGAGACTTATGGTTGCGAGGCAGCCGAGGGATTTTTTCATGGTTTTTCGGGCTGGGTGATATTTATTTTGGTCTTTGGCATTCTACTGCTGGAAATGTGCATATTGAAAAAGATTTTCCCCGAAGGGGAAGCTGAAAGCTTAAGGCTGAAAGCTCAAAGCAAAGACGAAAGTGAAGAGGATAAAGCAGCTGAAAGCTCAAAGCTCCCCGGAGAAACAGGTTTCCCATTTCACAGGGCAGGCAAAACTCAAAGCAGTAAAGGCCTGTTGGCTTTTGTAAGGCCGCCTCAGTTCATCGCAGCCCTGATCCTTTTAGGGGCTACCCTGGCCTTTTCTCAGGGGATCAATTTTCGAGAAAAAATTCCGATCATTACATCCTTTAACCAATTCCCCCTCCAGGTGGGCGAATGGACCGGAACTCGTCAGAGTATGGAGCAGCGATTTGTTGGCGCGCTGGATTTTAGCGACTATGCGATCATCGACTATCGCAACCGAACAGGCGAAATTGTCAATTTTTATGTAGCCTATTATGAGAACCAGAGAAAAGGAGAATCGATTCACACGCCTGCCACATGTCTGCCCGGCAGTGGATGGCTCTTCAGGGAGGCCGGGGCCACAACCTTCTCTACCCCCGGCTATAATGCCGGTTCTATGCGGGTGAATCGTGCCTACATGGAGAAGCTGGGCTCCAAACAGTTGTCCTATTACTGGTTTCCCCAGCGAGGCCGTATTCTTAGCAATGCCTACCAGTTGAAGGTGTTTGCCTTCTGGGATGCCCTCGCCAGGCAAAGGACAGACGGAGCCCTGGTGCGATTGATTACCCCTGTCTCGGGATCCGAAAAACTGGATCGGGCTGATGCGAGGCTTCAAGCGTTCGCCCGGCTAATTGTACCAGTATTGGCAGAATATGTACCCGGGAAAGATTTAGGAATTGGGGAATTGGGGAATTAGGGAATTGAGATCCGCAGATTTCACAGATTTCACAGATTATTAACGATTAATGATTCACCGCAGAGGCACGGAGGGCACAGAGAGCAAAGTCTTTTCCCGTTGCCGTTGACCCCAGTTAAATAGGTTTCGCCCCAGTTGAATAAGCTTCGCATTCCACGGGGTAAACATTTAACGGGGCAGGAAGGACGGCAATGGAAAACCGCTTCCGCCGAAGGCGGGTTGAGGTTTCTCGGTTTCGTCCGGAAACTGAGAAAAGAATCCTCGAAATCCTGTAAATCCTGTCTAAAATAAAAAGGTATAAGTGCTACTGACCACTGATAACGATCAATTGACACTGCGAAAAAAGGAGGATTCATGAAAAAGGTGTTGTTTTTCCTGGGGTTGTTATTATTAATTGCTTTGTTTGGTCCAGGAATTGCGGTCTCCGAGGAAGCAGGAACTTCTGGAGATTACCTCATTTACCCCTCGGACGTGTTGGAGATCTCTGTTTACGGAGAGACTGAATTGACCCGAAAATTAGTTGTTCGTCCGGACGGAAAGATTTCCTTCCCGCTCATAGGTGATATAAAGGTTGCCCGGCACTCGACTCAAGCGGTGAAGGCAACCATAGACAAGAAAATGAGTGCCTTTATTCCCGAGGCGAGCTCTACTGTCATTGTGGAGCAACTGGGAAGTCTGAAGTATTATGTTATAGGTGATGTGGCCAGGCCTGGCATGTTTAATGTGTCCACCCAGGTGACCGTGTTGCAGTCTTTATCCCTGGCCGGAGGCCTAACGACCTTTGCGGATGAGAGCAGTATAATAATCATACGAGGTCACGGAAAGGATACAAGAAAAATCCCCTTTGATTACAGCCAGGTAAAAAAGGGGAAACATTTGGAACAGAACGTTTTGCTGGACAGGGGCGACGTGGTTCTGGTACCTTAAGCCGGGTCACCTCAGAGATTCACCCTGTTAGATAAAACAGAAAGCTCCCGCGCAGATTTCTTTATCAGACAAGATAACATGATTTTGTGCTATAGCACTATCAAGCTATCTAACAGGGCAAGGAGGACGCAAAGAAGAAGGTCTTTTGCCATGCCATTGAGACCCCAGACAAATAAGCTTCGCCCCAGAGAAATATGCTATGCGAGGACGGAATAGGACATGTCCCACAGGGTAGACATTTCACAGGGCAGGGTGTGGCCTGGCAAAAGCTTCTCAACCTCTTTCAGGTTTTAGGCGATTGGATTGACATTGGATATCAACAGATTAATATGTATTATGAATAGGTCCTTCATAATCAGAGCTATGGAGCTTTTTTGGATATAGCTTACTCCATAAACAATACTCCTATTCGTCTTACCAGAGAAAGATGGTTTCATATTACAGAAAACCATGATGATTTGGCAGGCTATTACGATGATGCCTTAGATACAATCGAAAATCCAGATCTAGTAATTCAGGGGTACGGCGGAGCACTCATTGCTGTCAAAGGTATGGGAAGGAAAAGATATCTCGGTGTAATTTACAAGGAATTTGTTGGCAAAAAAGATGGGTTTGTTATTTCAGCTTATTTTACCTCCAAAATAGACAGGAGAAAGATATTATGGCCAGAGAAACATTAACAAAATCTATTTTAACTGAAGTATTTAAAGCAACACCTCATTTGCTTCGGTTTCCGAAAAACAAGCTTTGGGTTGATTATGATAAAGAAGCCGATGTGCTGTACCTCAGTTTTGACAGGCCACAGAAAGCCACCGATAGTGAAATGCTTGATAATGGGGTATTGCTCCGGTACAAATCCGATAAATTGGTCGGAATGACTATTTTGGAAGCGTCAAAAAGATGATGCCTTCATAGAAGCACAAGTTATAAAATCGCTTCGCGATTTTATGCAACATTGAGCTTCACAAAACAACCTGGAATAGGACGGACACTATAAGTTTCCAATTCATAAATGAGGGCTTTTTTCGATGAGCAAGGCCGCACAAGGGTTTTCGTTGAGGCGTACACGGAGTACGCCGCAGACGGAAGCCTGCGGAGAACGCCGCTCATCGGAAAAAGAGCCATTTCTGGATGGAAACTAATGAATGGAGGGCTTAAAGCATGCACAACGGTCTGTGGAAGTGTTCTCTCATTATTGCGGTTGCAGTCTTTACCACGGTTCTTCTGTTTTTTGGTTCATCATGGAGTGCTGATTGGGCGATCTCACCCCGCGCCTCAATAGTGGAAGAGTACAACGACAACATACTGTTTTCCCGTGAGGGGCAAGAGCTCGATGACTGGATTACCTATGTGAGGCCCCGGGTAGAAGGGATATACCACACCAAAAGGTTCCGTGTCTCTTTGGACTCAGGTCTGGGAGTAGAAAAGTACGTCGACCACGATGAACTTGACACCACCGATCATGATCATAGATTAGCCTTATCCTATGCGCTTTCACGCACCTTGAGCTTGAAGACAGGAGGTTACTTCCGGGAAGACACCACCCTGGAAACGGAACTTGCCGAAGAGGGCCTGCTGGTAAATCGGGAGGACCGCCGAAAGTTTGGGGGAAACCTGGGATTCAACTATTCCTTTTCAACCCGTCTTTGGTGCTCAGGAGGCTGGACCCGGAGGTATTCTGAGTATCCGGATAACCAGGATGACTTTGACGATCGCCGAAGTGATACCTTTGATCTTGCTCCTAAGTATGTTCTTAGCCGTAAGACCAGCCTGTTTCTCAAGATGTTGTACACGAAAACAGAATACGACGGAGAAGGAGACCCTACCATCGAAAACTACAATATCAGGCCATCCTTTCGTCACGATTTTGCAGAGGATTTCTATATTTCGGGGGGAGCGGGCTATCGTTATACTGAGCGCAAAACGGAAACCGTAGATGAGGACAGTGAAGGTTTTGTGTTTGACCTCTCATTCCACAGGGATTGGAAGAAAGTATCCATGGAACTGCTGGCAAGTAGAAACCAATACTCTACCGTTGACAGACGCAGTATAGAGAGAGACAGGCTCACCTTGAAAGGGACCTACCGGTTGACTGAAAGGCTCAGGACGAGTGTCGCCGCTACTTTTCGCAGAAATCGGGAGGATGAAGGGCGTTATGACACCGATTATTTTACTGTAAGCCCTGCTCTTAGTTATAATTTGACCCCTACGATTACGTTGAGAGGGTCCGTGGACTATTCGAAGTATTATTACGAAGACGACAGTGACAGGGATAGGGACCGTTTTAGGGCGAGGTTGATGTTGAATCTTACATGGCCTCGGTTTTGGAGCGGAAAGTGATAATTGTCTATATAACGACCTATATCTCGCAGAGCCCACAGAGACACAGAGATTCTTAAGCTGAATTGCTGAGAGGGCAATTCAGCTTAAACTGCCATCCTGCTAACACAGGAAAGTTCTATGGAGCTAAATCAACTCTCATCTCAGATTATCAAGGCTGCCATCAACGTGCATAGAAAACTGGGACCAGGGTTGTTAGAGTCCGTATATCAATCTTGCATGGTTATTGAATTGAGGTACATGGGCATAAATGTTCAACTTGAAGTACCTCTCCCGATTTTCTATCGAGGGGAAAAAGTGCATGAAGAAGGATTTCGGCTGGATCTGTTGGTTGAAGATACGATTATTGTTGAGCTAAAGTCAGTGGAGAAAGTACAGGATGTCCATAAGAAGCAGCTTCTGACCTATTTACGTTTGGCTGACAAACCCCTTGGTTTACTGATAAATTTCAACGAGACTCTGCTTAAGGACGGCATTACCAGGATTATTAATGCTCCGCCTTCGGCGGACTGATTGTTTGTTCTGGTTTTCTATCTCTCACAGAGCCCACAAAGGTTTACCCTGTTAGATAAGACAGCGAGTTCATATGCAACTTGTGTACTTTGCGAGCTGGAGATATGGTTTGTGGTGTAAGATCTCATATCATCTAACAGGGCAGGGAGTTTTTGAGGTGAATCCTTGAGAGGAGGATTCACCTCAAGCTGCCATCCCGCTGTCGCGGGAGGGGTTCAATGTAGCAAATGCTTATGTCACGGCTCGATATTGGTATTAACCCGGCAACAAACTTTCCGCCGCAGGCGGATGAGTGGTTTTCATTTGCCGGCGTCTCAGCGGCAAATGGAAAGAATTGATTCCTCTGTGATCTCTGCGAGCTCTGTGAGAAACAAAAATCACCAGTGAGCTCAAGCGACTGGAAGGAGCGGGCGAGAGAACCAGTTAATCAGTTCAATTGGAAAAAGACCACTGACCACTAACAACTAACAACGGACATTACCGAAATGCAAGAATTACAACCCACCATCGACTATCTTGGCGTATTGCGCAGAAGGATTCACTGGTTGATCTGGCCGACACTTGTGATATTTGTTGCGGCCGCAGCCGTGGCCCTCTTCTTGCCGAATGTTTACAAGTCCGAGGCCACTATCATGATCGAAAGCCGGCAGATATCGGAAGGATTAGTTGCCTCTACAGTAACCACATATGCTGACCAGCGAATCGAATCTATCAGACAGGAGATGATGAGCCGTTCCAAGATACTGGATCTGGCTAAGAAGTTCGATCTCTATCCGGAACAGAGGCAAAAAATCAGCACCGACGCATTGGTGGAAAAGGTGAGGAAATCCATCAGCGTAACGCCTCTGAGCGCGGCGGTGAAAACGGGAAGGTCTAATCGCCCTGCCCATGTAACCATCGCCTTCACCCTTTCCTTCGAAGGGCAAAACCCTCGCAAACTGCAAGGAGTTGTAAATGACTTGACTTCTTTTTTCTTGGCCAAAAACCTCAAGGCCAGAGAGGCGAGTGCCAGGGGGACAACCGATTTTTTGGAAAAGCAGGCAGAGAAGGCAAAGCAAAGTGTTTCTGAACTGGACAACGAAATCGCCAGGTTTAAAGAGGCCCATTTGGAAGAGCTCCCTGAGTTTATGCGTCTAAATCTTCAAAAGGTGGAAAAGATTAGCGAGAAAATGAATAATATTGATCGACAGATACTCGCTCTTCAAGAGCAAAGCATTACCGTAAAATATAGACTTGCTTTCGTGAACCCATACTCCGGAGCAGGGAGGCGGGTATTAACGGGTGAAGAAAAGCTTCAACAGTTAGAACTGACGTATACTGAGTTCAAATCCAAATATTCGGAAAGGCATCCGAAGGTCAAGGCCCTAAAAAAAGAGATAGACATTTTAAGAAGCACCGTAGAGCAGTTTCAGGATCTGAACCAGAAAAGAAACAGGTTAAAAGAACTGGAGCAAAGCCTTGCCCAATCGCTGTCCAGATATAGCGACCATCATCCTGTGGTACGCAGGATCAAGGCAGAAATAAGGGAGATAGAAAAAGAGACTGAACTAGCGGAGAGCAATGGGAACAATATTGCGGAAACAACCCGGGTGAATATTCGGAATGTCACGAATCCGGCGTATATAAACTTACAGTCAGAACTTGACCGGATAAATCTACGTTTGACATCCCTGGAAAATGAGAAGAAAGATCTCATGGAGGAAGAAGAACAGATTTATACCAAGCTCAGAACCATGCCCGATGTGGAAAAACGGTATAACGATCTCCTGCTCGACCGTGAAAATCTTAAACGAAATCTTAATGAATTGCAAAAGAAGTTGCAAGTGGCGAGGGTAGCGGAAGGCATGGAAGAAGGCCAGCTAGGAGAAAACTTCACTGTAACAGAGCCCGCCTTTTTGCCTGAAGATCCGTATAAGCCGAACCGCATGGCCATAATGCTTTTAGGGCTGATTCTCGGTATGGGGGCCGGTGGGGGAATGGGTGCGTTAAAGGAATATACCGATCATTCTGTCCGCCTGCCGGAAGAGATCGAGAGGTTGACCGGCCAGACCGTTCTCGCCTTAATTCCCCATATCCAAATCCCCAAGGAGCGCAGGAAGAAGATGTTAAAACTCATATCAGTCCCGCTTGTGATTTCAGCCGTTTTGGTTACAGGAACAGCCCTTTTCCATTACCTAATTGTGGATCTTTACATATTCTACGACAAACTGTCGAGACTTCTGTCCGATCGACTTTTTATCCACTTCTGAAAGGAATATTTTCATCTCTCGCAGAGCCCACAGAGGCACAGAGCTTTTGAGCTGAATCCTTGACCCCGGAGGAATATGCTGCGCATTCCACAGGGCAGGGAGGAGGATTCAACTCAAACTGCCATCCTGCTACCGCAGGAAAGTTTTTGATGGCATTACGAGGATTATCAATGCTCCGCCCTCGGCGGACTGATAGTTTGGCCTGATTTTTCGTCCCTGCCCCGTTAAATGTACAACCTATTTAACTGGGGTCAAAAAATCAGGCCAAAGAATCGCAATCTCAGCGACCTCTGAGGGCTCGAGCGACCAACGGGAGCGGGCGAGAGATCCCTTCATTCTGATTTGAGGTAACAATGAGTCTAATAAAGAAAGCACTGGAAAGAGCAAAGAAAGAAAGAAAGACCTCGTTAAAGGTTTGGCAGGAAGAAGCTGAGGAAGTACGAGCTTCCTCCCAAGAAATTCGTCCCCCAATCTATTCCCAGACAAGATGTGTTCAGGTTGACCACGAGAAACTGATTGACAGAAAGGTCTTTTCTATTCTTGAAAAAGATGAGGTCGCCGACCAGTATAAGCTTCTAAGAACCATGGTCCTCAACAGGACAAGACCTGTGGGGCACAACACCATCGAGATTACCAGTTTCAAAGAGGGAGAGGGAAAGAGCCTGACCTGTGTTAACCTGGCCATTACCCTGGCAAAGGAGTCCAGGCAAAACGTCTTGCTGGTCGATATGGATTTGCGCCGGCCAAGCATCCATAGCATACTGGGCATTGACCCCAAACCCGGGCTCAGAGACTACTTCCTGCACGGCATTGCCCTCAAAGACATGCTGATTCACCCCGGCGACATAGAGCGTTTGACCGTCCTTCCGGCGGGAGGCCGCATGGACAATTCTAGCGAGATCATTGGTTCCCATGGTATGGAGAACTTGATCCGGGAGCTCAAGGGCCGCTACCAGGATCGCTATATCATCTTTGATGCTCCGGCCTTGGCCACATGTTCGGATCCACTGATTCTTTCCTCTCACGTGGACGCGATATTGCTGGTAGCCCGTGCCAATCATACGACTGCTGAAGATATCACCTCCGGAATGCGACTGCTGAACGATAAGGACATCCTGGGCATTGTTTTGAATGACAGTCAAGTTCGCAGGGGGGGGGCGTATTGAGGAATTGAGGAATTGAGGGATTGAGGGATTGAGGGATTGAGGAATTGAGGGATTGAGGAATTGAGGGATTGAGGGATTTAGGGATTGGGGGATTGGGGGATTTAGGGATTGGGGGATTGGGGGATTGGGGGATTGAGGGATTGAGGGATTGAGGGATTGAGGGATTGGGGGATTGAGGGATTGTGAATTACAAGAGATTTGAGGAATTGCCGTGTTGGATTAAGGCAAGGGAGTTGTGTCGAGCCGTCTTTGATTTGATCAATCATAGCAAGATCAAAAGCGACTTTAGTTTGCGGGATCAGATTTGGAGAGCGTCCGGGTCTGTAATGGACAACATTGCGGAAGGTTTTGATGA
>JAUWXF010000234.1 GCA_030616475.1 Desulfobacterales bacterium | reverse complement strand
TCATCAAAACCTTCCGCAATGTTGTCCATTACAGACCCGGACGCTCTCCAAATCTGATCCCGCAAACTAAAGTCGCTTTTGATCTTGCTATGATTGATCAAATCAAAGACGGCTCGACACAACTCCCGTGCCTTAATCCAACACGGCAATTCCTCAAATCTCTTGTAATTCACAATTCCTCAATCCCTCAATTCCTCAATTCCTGAATCCCTCAATTCCTCAATTCCTGAATCCCTCAATCCCTGAATCCCTGAATCCCTCAATCCCAGCCCGCCTCGCCTGAGCGCTCGCGATGGCGGGCGGGCCTCAATTTTAAGGTTTTCAATCTCCTTTACGTATTCTTCTTTCAGCCCCAGTTCCACGGCCCTGGACAGGTATTTCTTCGCTACCTCGTTTTTACTTATTCTGGCATTAATAAGACCCGCGTGATAATTGATCATGGGATCTTTCTCCGCCCTTTTCACAGCACTATTTGCATACTTTATCGCCTTATCAAGATGACCGGACTTGAACTCAACCCAGGCCACGGTATCCAAAACTTTAGGATTGTCCGGAGCTTTTTTCAGGGCCTTGTGAGCGTACTCCAGGGCCTTTTTCAACTGTTCCTGATCCGGGGAATGTTCAGCAAGAAGGTAAGCCAGGTTGTTGTTGATAGTAGCTACATCCGGATACTTTGTTATTAGGTCATCCAACAGAGAAATGGCCTTGTTGTATTGCCCCATCTCCTGGTAAAGAACAGACAGGGTGAATCCTGTCCTGAGAGATCGCGGATTTTGGATGTAGAGTTTTTGCAGGTCATCGGCGGCCTCTTGTAGTCGGCCTGTCCGGGCGTACAGCGCAACCAGATCGTAGTGTGGCCGCTCCCAATGGGGGGATACCTCTATAGCTTCTTTGAACTGTTTCTCTGCCTCCTGATATTTTCCTTGTTGGAGATAAATGGAACCAAGGGTAGCAAGAAGGAAGGCATTTTCAGGGTTTTCCTTGAGCATCTTTGTGCAAAGTGCCTCAGCCTTTTTCTCCTGCTTTGTTGCCAGATAAGTTTCTACCAACAGAGTCAGGGCCGTGGCTTGATCCCCCTTCAGATGCAAGGCCTTCTCAAATAGCGCAATCGCCTGCGGATGATCTCCTGCCACACGCTTGAGTCGCCCCAATTCTAAATAACCGGTGCTTATCTCGGGATGACTCTCAATAATCGACCTAAAGACCTTCTCGGCCTGGTCCGGCTTTTTCAGGACGGTCAGTATCCTACCTTTTTGGATTAAGAAAGAAAGATTTTCAGGTAGTTGCTCCAGGCCAGAATTGGCCGCCTCCAGGGCATTTTCCCATTCTTTTTCTCTCTGGTAGTAAGTAATCAATTCCATGCGCAGGGCTGTATCTTGGGGCAGGTTCTTCAACCCTTGCTTGAGCTGTTCGATGGCCAGACGTATATCCCCGGAAACGGCCAGGGCCCTGGCCAGAAAGAGGTAGCCTTCCGGTTCGGATGGTCTGACATCTACCACCTGTCTCAAGTGGATAACGGCGTCATGAAAACTCCCTTTTTGCAGAAATACTTTCCCTTTGAGCAGGTGGGCATTGGGGTTGGTGGATTCGACGGCCAGGGCAAGGTCGCACTGCTGCATGGCCTCTGCCCAACGGTCAAGCCGTGCCATGATTTGACCTTTTTTGAGCAGAGCTTCAATCTTGCCTTTTTTTACGTTCCTTTGTAAGAAATCGTTCAGCTCGTTTAAGGCATCGTCAACCCTTCCATGATCCAGATAGACTTTGACCAGATAGTGGCGTACCTTCCAGGAATCCGGGGCACTCCGGACTGCCTCAGTCAATAATGCCTGGGATTCGTCCCATCTTTTCTTTTTAAACAGGTACTCCGCATAGGCTAATTTGCACCTGTTTTCTTGTGGATTTTCTGTTATCAGACGCTCAAATTCAGCCTCGGCCTTTTTTTCCTGGTCTGTGTCCACAAAAAATTTGCACAGGAGGAGAGAATAAGAAGGGTCTCCTTTCTTTTGTTCGATGAGTTTCCTGATTTCGGCCTCTGCTCTTTCGAGTTGTTTCTCCCTGGTGTATATCGTGCTTAAGGCCAGGTACGATGTGGGGTTATCCGGTGCCGCTTTTTGGTATTGGCATAGGTATTCCTTGACCTTTTCTGTCTCTCCCATCAGATTGTAGGCACTTGCAAAGGGGAGTAAGACCTCCTTGTCCCTTTTGGCCCGGTCTATTTTCTTCAGGTTCTCAATGGCCATATCCGGTTGTTTCAACAGCAAATAGGCCCGGGCCGCAATGAGCAGGGCTCTGGCATGTGCGGGGTCTTTGTCCAGTAGCGGCTTTATCGTTTTTAGGGCCTTCTCTCCTTCCCTGGACGATACCAGAATCATCCCAAGGCCCAGGCAGGCCTCATCCAGCCCTTCATCTAATTCTAGGGCCTTTGAGAGGTTTCCTCGGGCCTTCTTGATATCTCCCTGCTTGAAGTAGGCCCTCCCCAAATGGAAATAACCCGGAGCAAAATCTGGGTCGAGTTGCAGCGCGTTCTTGAACTCCAAGATAGCCTTCTTGTAGTGTCCGGCCTCATACAAGCCGATACCCTTTTTTAAAAAGGAATCCCGTTTCTCCTCTCTGCTGGCGCAGCTATACAATGAAAGAACCAGGATCAGGAGACTGGTTGTTACTAGTACTTTAGTTCTAAAATTCATGTTTTTTCTGGCACTATGTCTTCTTTTTCCGTTTATGCACACTATTGTCTGCCTTTCTCTCACTCATTGTCTTGTATTTGAGCAATAAGGCGTTGTATTTCTCCTGCAATCTCCGGTTCTCTTCCCGGGCTTCTTTGAGCCATTCGAGTAGCCCGGAAACTGCCTGGGAGTTCTTGACATTTTCTAATTGACTAAGTCTCTGTTCGATTCCTGTGAGGCGTTCATTAAGGTTGGAAACTGGTCGGGCTTCCTCCTCCCTGCTTACCCGTTCCTCTTCGTACCGGATACCAGGATCAATTCCCCTGTCTTCAATGACTTCTTCTATCAAATTCGAGTCTATCGTCTCTATCGAACCACCATAGCCATATAGAAGGGCACTGTCGCAGATCGAATTGATCAGCCTTGGTACTCCTTGGGAATACTCGTATATCTTCTCCACGGCTTCGTTGCTAAACAGCGGATGCTGGGAGTCATATCCAGCTACTTTCAAACGGTATTCAATATACGAGCCAATTTCTGATTTCTCCAGGGGGGCCAAATGATAATACACGGAAACCCTCTGGGTCAGTTGAGCCAATTCCGGATTGTTCAGGCGCTTCCTTAACTGGGGTTGTCCTGCCATGATGATCTGGAGGAGATAGCTTTCTTCTGTCTCGAAATTGGATAGCATTCGCACCTCTTCCAGGGTCTCCTTCGGCATGTTCTGAGCCTCGTCGATGATGAGGACACAACGGCGCCCCTGAGCGTGCTCACGCAAAAGAAACTCATAAAGGCCCCTGTACAGGTTGGAGCGGCGGGAATCGTCCGTTTGTATCCCAAAGTCTCTCATGACCATTTCCAAAAAGGTGTGAGGGTCGACATTGCTATTGTATATCAGAGCTGTTTTTACGTCAGAGTCAACTTTCTTGAGAAAGAGGTTAATAAGCGTTGTTTTCCCAGTGCCTACATCTCCGCTAAGTACGATAAATGGCTTATTGTCCGTAATGCCATACTCCAAGTGGGCATAAGCCATCTCATGTTTCTTGCTCAGGTAAAGAAACCGAGGGTCGGGCAAGAAATCAAAAGGTCTGCATTTGAAACCATAAAATGTTGTGTACATAGTAACCTAACAAAATAAATTTAGGAATTTAGGAATTTAGGAATTCGAAGGCCCCCTGCTTGTTGGACTATCATTCCCTATTTTGCTTTGGGCGTCAATTTGGATTTATAGCTTCTGAGATATTTTCTGAAGCCCTTGATCTGTTTTTTGGTTTCAGCAGCGAGTGCGTATACTTTATCGAATTGGTTATTGTCGATGTACTTACAATCTAAGGCACGATATAGTTGTGATTGTACTTCGCCGCATGACCTCTGAGCATAACCTAAGAAACGGAT
>JAUWXF010000092.1 GCA_030616475.1 Desulfobacterales bacterium | reverse complement strand
GCCATTGCCGTGTATGCGGGCATTGTAACCTCGGTGTGACCCAGGCGTTGGCAGGCGGGTCTGAAACCTGAACACTGAAACCTGAAACCTGGGGTGGTGAAAAAAAGTGTAAACTACTTTATGGCGAAAATGAAGGATGCCACGTCTTCAATTGCATACATGACCCCACGGGTTCCTGGAGGATCGCCTATGGAAAAAAGGGATGAGAAGCTCATTGCCCAGTTGATCAAAGAGAACAAAACGCTGAGAGAATATGTGGAACAACACAAGGAATACGAAAGGCACTTAGAAGAATATAGCAAGCGAATTCACCTTACAACCGAAGAGTCCCTGGAACGCAAAAGAATCCAAAAGCTAAAGCTTGCTGGCAGGGACAAGATAGAGCGTATCTTGGCCGAACATCGTAGGGCTCAATAAAGACAAGAGGTTCTATGATTCGTTCTGAGCGTTATGGGCTGGTCAACCACAAGGTCCGTCCGGTTGCCAGGGAGGGGTATCCGTTCATACTTGGATCGGCCTTTGCCACTGCCATTGTTGCCATTTTCGGCCTATACCTGTTGGCCCTGTTTTTTTTGGCAATTACCTTCTTTGTATGTTTCTTCTTCAGGGATCCGGAACGGGTCATTCCGGGGGAAGAAAAGGCCGTGGTCTCTCCGGCCGACGGCAAGGTCGTGGAGGTAAGTGTTGTGCAGGAGAGTGATTTTGCTGCCGAGAAAATGCTTAAGATGAGTATATTTATGTCAATCTTCAACGTTCACGTCAACCGAATACCTGGCAATGGCAGGGTCACTGATGTTGTTTATTATCCGGGCAAATTCTTTTCGGCTAACCTGGACAAGGCCTCCAGAGACAATGAACGAAACGCAGTGACTCTGGAGATAAGCCGTGGTCGCAAGCTAATAGTGGTCCAGGTTGCAGGGCTCATTGCAAGACGGATCATCTGCAAGATACGCGAGGGAGACCGTTTGAGCCGCGGGGAGCGGTTTGGTATGATCTGTTTCGGGTCCCGCCTGGATGTCTATCTTCCGCCAGACACTGTGCCCGCTGTGTCTGTAGGAGATAAGGTCCTGGCCGGGACATCGGTTTTGGGGCATCTGTCATGAAGAGAAAAAAACGTTCAAATAGAATAAGATTGCGGCGCGGGATCTATGTCCTGCCCAACGTTCTTACCTCTGCCAACCTTTTCTGTGGCTTCTATGCCATTGTGGCCGCCATTCAGGGCCACTTCTTGAAGGGAGCCGTTGCTATCATGGTAGCGTTCATCTTTGATACGCTGGACGGCAAGATTGCCAGGGTAACGCGGACCGTGAGCAGATTCGGCCTTGAATATGACTCCCTGTGTGATGTCATATCCTTTGGCGTGGCACCCGGCATCCTTGTTTATCTGTGGGCCCTTCAGCCCTTTGGAAGATTGGGATGGTTGGCAGCACTTATTTTTGTGGCCTGCGGTACACTTCGGCTGGCACGGTTTAACACCCAGGTCCATGTCGTTCGTAGTGATTACTTTAACGGACTTCCGATTCCGGCAGCCGCCTTCATGGTTGCTTCTACGGTTCTCCTCCTCTATCGTTTTGGCGGGACCGGGACCACCAAACACGTGACGATCTTGATCATGATCTACGTTTTGTCCTTTCTGATGGTCAGCACGATCAAGTATTATAGCTTTAAGCATGCAGAGTGGTTTAAAAAGATGAAGTTCAACATGCTGGTTGTCGTTGTGATGTTTTTCATCGTCATTGCGGCAGAGCCAAGTATTGCCTGCTTCAGTATTATGCTGTGTTATGTCCTTTCAGGCCCCTTCACTACCTTGCGGCTTCGCAAGAAGCGCCAGAGCGAAGCTGCTGCTGGAGAAAGACTCGATACCCCCTACGAAGATCCCGTATAGACCATGTCCCAAACCATTACGGAAAAGATTTTGGCCGCCCATGCAGGGCGGGACACGGTGGTACAGGGCGAACTCATTACTGTTCGCATCGATATGGCTTTGGCCAATGATATTACGGCCCCTATTGCTATCGATCTGTTTGAAAAATCACACATAGAGTCTGTATTTGATCCGGAAAGAATCGCCTTGGTACCGGATCACTTTGTGCCTAATAAGGATGTCCGGTCTGCTATTCAGGTGCAGGCCATGCGCACTTTTGCCAGAAAATATCATATCAAGCATTTTTTTGAACTTGGTGAAATGGGGATCGAGCACGTACTTCTGCCAGAACAGGGCCTGGTACTGCCCGGAGATGTGGTGATTGGCGCGGACAGTCATACATGCACCTATGGTGCCCTGGGGGCCTTTGCGACAGGTGTTGGAAGTACGGATATTGCAGCGGCCATGATTACGGGTAAAGGCTGGTTTAAGGTGCCCGAATCGATCAAGCTCGTATATAATGGCCAGGTCGGAAAATGGGTGACCGGAAAGGACCTGATCCTTTACACGATTGGCGACATTGGAGTCGATGGTGCCACGTATAAAGCCATGGAATTTACGGGCGATGTGATCAATGCCTTGCCCATGGCCGATCGAATGACCATGGCCAACATGGCGATTGAGGCGGGAGCTAAAAGTGGTATCATTTCCCCGGATCAAGTAACACTCGATTACATAAGGCCGCGGGCAAAACGTCCCTTTGAATGCTATACGAGCGATCCTGATGCTGCCTATGCAGAGGTAAGGACCTATGATGTTTCGGGCATCGAACCCCAGGTCGCCTTTCCCTTTCTTCCCGAGAATACCCGGAGTATCTCAGCAGTGGGAACGGTTCCCATTGATCAGGTGGTTATAGGTTCTTGTACGAACGGGCGTATTGAGGACCTTCGCCTGGCAGCCAGTGTCCTCAATGGCCGGACCATCGACAAAAATGTGCGTCTCATCATAGTGCCTGCTACTCCTACCGTTTACCGCCAGGCGATGGCCGAAGGTCTATTGGAGGCTTTTCTGGCAGCCAAGGGAATTGTGAGTCCACCCACCTGTGGCCCCTGCCTGGGAGGCTTTATGGGAATCCTGGGGCCAGGGGAGCGGGCCGTGGCTACCACCAACCGCAACTTCGTGGGCCGCATGGGGCACCCCTCAAGCGAGGTCTATCTTGCCAACCCTGCTGTGGCAGCCGCATCGGCTGTGCTGGGACGGATTGGGGGGCCGGAAGAATTGGATTGAAAAAGGTGCATTCTCGGATTCTAATCGCCTAAGCCATGATCCGCCGGAGGCGGACTTGTATGAAGAAAGGGGAAAATTCGAAATCCGAAGCACGAAATTCGAAACAAATACAAATGACCAAAGCACAAAATCCAAAACAACATGTATATACGACTATTTCCGATTTCTATGATGTGCGAGAGCAAGTTATGTTTTGAACATTTAGTATTTGAATTTCGGATTTGTTTCGGCCTGCCCTGGCGCGAGATGCCCAGATGGTTTTGGTGCCCACGTAGTCCAGGTCTGGGCCAGGGATTTCGATATTCGAATTTCGGATTTACCCGCCACAATTTGATGGCCAGCGTATGATTATGAAAATTGAAGGGACTGTCTGGAAGTTTGGCGATAATATAAATACGGATGTGATTATCCCTGCCCCATATCTGGTTACCACAGACATGGAAGAGCTGGGCAAGCATTGCATGGAAGGCGTAGATGCCGCATTTGCTGAAAAGGTCCGGCCGGGGGATATCATAGTCGCAGGGAAGAATTTCGGCTGCGGCTCCTCGCGGGAGCATGCCCCAATGGCCATAAAAGGGGTTGGTATTTCATGTGTGATAGCAGAAGGCTTTGCCAGCATATTTTTCAGAAATGCCTTCAACATGGGCCTTGCGATTTTTGAATCCCGTGGCGTGTTCCAGGTGATCCAGGAGGGGGACCGGATTTCGGTCAACCAGGACACGGGCAAAATTATGGATCATACGAATGGAAAGCAGTTTTTTGCGAACCCCATACCGCCATTCATGCAGGAGCTGATTGAGGCCGGCGGGCTTATGTCCTACGTACTGAACAAAAGGCGGGCGTGAATCCACGACGCAGCAACTTTCCCAGTTTCTTGCCAACCTCAGCCATAACGTTTTGCTTGGATAGAAAAACGGGAAAATCCGAAATTCGAAATCCGAAGCACGAAACAAATACTAATGACCAAAGCACAAAATCCAAAACAAAGGAATTGATGGATTGACGTGTTGGAATACTGAATTCCAAAATCTGTAAAATTTTGAACATTTGATATTCGAGTCTTGAATTTGTTTCGAATTTCGACCTGCCCGCCATTGCCAGAGACCTGCCCGCCATTGCCGTGTGTGCAGGCATTGCAGCTGTCCGGCGACCGTGGCGTTGGCAGGCGGGTGCCGGCACATAAGCTGAATGCTGTCTC
Organism: Desulfobacterales bacterium; assembly: GCA_030616475.1. Taxonomy (GTDB): domain Bacteria; phylum Desulfobacterota; class Desulfobacteria; order Desulfobacterales. The sequence goes on along the minus strand of JAUWXF010000092.1, from coordinate 8,003 downwards.
AGGCGTTGGCAGGCGGGTATTCGAATTTCGGATTTATTCATAGCTGCATAAAAATCTGGGAATGCTCCCGAACAAAAGGCGTGCATGAACCTATGGGACAAAAGCAATACAATATAGCCGTGATTCCGGGCGATGGCACAGGCCCCGAGGTGATCGCCGAGGGACTGAAGGTTCTTGATGCAGTCTCGGGCAAATACGGCTTTCAGCTTTCTTTTCATCCCTACGACCTGGGTGGCGAACATTACAGGAAGACAGGAGAAGCGCTTCCCGATGAGGTGTTTGAATCGATAAAGACATGCCATGCAATCTATCTTGGTGCAATAGGTCATCCCGAGGTGCCGCCTGGTGTTATGGAAAAAGCGATTCTCCTAAGACTTCGGTTTGAGCTGGATCAGTACGTTAACCTGCGCCCTGTAAAGCTCTATCCCGGTGTAGAGATCCCCTTAAAGGATAAGGGGCCTGAGGACATTGACTTTGTAGTCGTTCGGGAAAATACCGAAGGCCTGTATGTAGGAGCAGGGGGATGTCTGAGGCGGGGCACGCCCCACGAGGTGGCTATCCAGGAATCGATCAACACCAGAACGGGCGTGGAACGCTGCATTCGGTATGCATTTGAGCTCTGCAGGCGGCGCAATCGGGCCAAGAAATTGACCCTGTGCGGCAAGACGAATGTTTTGACCTATGCCTTTGATTTGTGGGAACGCACGTTCAATGAGGTAGCACAGGCATATCCGGACATTGAGACTGACTATGTACATGTGGATGCCTTGTGTATGTGGATTATTAAGAACCCGGAAAGGTTCGATGTCATTGTCACCGATAACATGTTCGGTGATATTATTACCGACCTGGCAGCGATTCTCCAGGGTGGCATGGGGATGGCAGCAGGGGCCAATATTAACCCCGAAGGGATCTCCATGTTTGAGCCTATTGGTGGTTCGGCACCAAAATACGCAGGGCAAAATATCATTAACCCAATTGCAGCCATCTTAGCCGCACAGCTTATGCTCGACACACTTGGGGAAACTCATGCAGCACAGATCATCGAAAAGGCCGTGATGAAGGTCCTAACAGAAGACCTGAAAGGAGTGGCAGCAGGCCAGATGGGATATTCTACGTCCGGGGTAGGGGACTTGGTAGTTGAATTCATAGAAGCATCATGATGATTGCGGAATGCGGAGTGCGGAGTGCGGAGTGAAACGATTTTGGATTGATGATTGACGAATGACCATCAACAAGCGTCTATGCGGATTTTGGATTAACAACTTTAGGCACTTTAGCTCACTTTAGGCACTTTCACTGTTAGGGGGGAGATTGAAAAATGGGTGGATTATTCAATGTTGCAGTAGCCGGGGCGACCGGGGCAGTGGGAAATCAGATGATAGCCTGCCTGGAAGAGAGGAATTTTCCGGTAAAGAATTTGAAATTGCTGGCAACAAGCAAATCCGCAGGCCGGAAACTCAGGTTTAAGGCTGAAGAGATTCCGGTTGAGGAATTGACCAAGACTTCATTCAAGGGGATTGACATCGGCATCTTTTCGGCTGGTGGGGCAACCAGCAAAAAGTATGCTCCCTTTGCGGCCAAGGACGGGTGTGTGGTCGTTGACAACTCCGCAGCCTGGCGCATGGACCCTGATGTGCCACTGGTCGTCCCTGAGGTGAACCCGCATGCTGTGGCTAAGTATTCGAACAAGGGAATCATTGCAAATCCAAATTGTTCTACCATTCAGATGGTAGTAGCTTTGGCCCCTATTCACAAAAAGGCTGGAATCAAGCGGATTGTGGTTTCTACCTATCAGGCTGTCTCCGGTACAGGCAAGAAGGCCATAGACGAACTCTATAACCAGACGAAGGCTATTCTTAATTTTCTTGAGCCTGAAAAAAAGGTCTATCCCCATAGGATCGCCTTCAATTGTCTCCCCCATATTGACGTCTTCCTTGACAATGGATATACCAAGGAAGAGATGAAGATGGTTGACGAGACCAGGAAGATCCTGGAAGACGATTCCATCGGGATTACAGCGACCACTGTGCGCGTGCCGGTCTTTTTCAGCCACTCAGAATCGGTTAACGTAGAAACACGCCAACCCATCAGCCCGGATGAGGTACGGGCTTTGCTGGAGAACGCTCCGGGGGTGATAGTTGCGGATGACCCGTCAAAAAATCTTTATCCCATGGCTATTGATGGGGCGGGCCGGGATGAAACCTTTGTGGGTCGTATCAGGACCGATGAGTCTATTCCAAACGGGATCAATCTATGGGTGGTATCGGACAACATTCGCAAGGGCGCGGCGACCAATGCGGTCCAAATAGCAGAGATTCTGGCACGGGATCACCTGAGGAAGTGATTTTGGATTGATGATTGATGATTGATGATTGAATAAGACAAATCAACAATCGACAATCGACAAAAGGAGTAAGACAGTGAACCGCATACCCATGACGCCAGCGGGCTATGAGGCCTTAAAAGAGAAAATAAGACAACTCAAAGGAGTTGAAAGACCGGACGTCATAAGGGCGATTGAGGAAGCCCGGGCCCACGGGGACATCACAGAGAATGCAGAATTTGAGGCGGCCAAAGAACGCCAAGCCTTTATTGAAAGCCAGATCGGCGAGCTTGGGCACAAGATCGCCTATGCTGATGTGATCGACCCGAGTAAAGTGAATACCGATAGGGTCATGTTTGGCTGCACGGTAGTGCTGGAGAATCTGACAACAGAAGAAGAGGTTCGGTATCAACTTGTAGGACCGGATGAATCGGACATAAACCAGGGGCGTATCTCGGTATCCTCGCCCCTTGGGAAGGCGATGATCGGAAAAAAAGTGGGCGAGGGGATCGTCGTGCAGGCCCCTGGAGGGCAACGGCACTATGAGTTGGTTGACATTTCGGCCTCGTAGTGGTGTTCATTGAATTGATTGTGTTCATTGTGTTTTAATCCAACAGACAACTACTGCGTTTCATAATAATCTTTATCCGCCTAATAAAATTCCCCCTTGCCCCCCTTTAGTAAAGGGGGGCAAGGGGGAATTTAGGGGAATTTTTTCAAGCCAACCCTTAATTCAACAGTATTGAGGGTTTGGGAGGGGGGTGGCACCCCTAAAATATTGAACGTTATTTTGGTATTTTTCTGCTAGGTAAAGGAGGTCAGAACGTGGCTCGTGTAACTGTGGAAGATTGTTTAATGCAGGGCCCGAACCGCTACTCGTTGGTTCACATTGTGGCTAAACGGGTTCGGCAAATGCGAGAAGGGGCCCAGTACCTGGTGTACTCGCCGAAGAACGAGGATATCGTAATCGCCCTGCGAGAAATTGCCGCCGGAAAAATCCGTGTTGAAGAAAAATCTGAGGATCCAGACGAGACGTAGGGGCTTCGCCCCAATTGGCCTGCCCTGCCCGCCCTGGTGCTCGTGCTTACTATAGGCTATCAAGCTGGCAAATCAGGTCTGGGCCAGGGGCGCTCACATCAATATATAAGCACATAGCCTATTAGCCATGCCCGCCCTGGCGCTACGTGCTCAAATTAATCTACCAAGTGCATAATCCCGGTCTGGGCCAGGGTCTGGGCCAGGGAGTATTGGAGTCATGGAGTACTCCAATACTCCATCACTCCACTGGATGGCACGGATTAATCATCACTAAAAGCTCTCTAATTTCAACAAGTTGTAGAAGTTCTGGAACGGAGTTGCCAGATGTCTCTTTACAGGGACAAAGCTGTGTTGCGGGCGGCTGGCCGGGCGATACATCAGTACGAGATGATATCAGACGGGGACCGGATTGCGGTGGGCCTGTCTGGTGGAAAAGACAGCCTGACCCTAATGTGGGCACTTCACGAGCGGTTATCCCACATTCCCATCCATTATTCACTTGTTGCCATTTACATAGATCTGGGCTTTGAAGGGGATCCGGCCCACCTTGTTGGAGATTACTGCAAGAAGGTGGGCTACGGGTTGCGGATCGAGCATACCGACTATGGAAGACAAGGCCACAGTGAGGAAAATCGTGAAAATCCGTGCTTTCTCTGCTCGCGACTTCGAAGAAAACGGCTATTTGAGCTGACCCACGAACTGGGGTGCAACAAGCTGGCCCTTGGTCACAACATGGACGATATCATCGAAACCTTGTTCTTGAACATGTGTTATAGTGGTGAGATCAGCACCATGGTACCGTGCCAGCCCTTTTTCAAGGGAAAACTCACGGTGATCAGGCCGCTCGCTTTCCTGGATGAGCCAACAATCAACCTGTTTGCAGAAGATCACGGGTTTCCTGAGTTTGAGAATCCATGCCCTACTGCAAAAATTTCAAAGCGCCATGAGATCAAAAAGATGCTCAACACCTTGTACCAGACGAATAAGAAAATAAAGGGGAACATCTTTCGAGCCATGAGCCACGTGAAGCTGGATTATCTTTTACCTCCACATTGTTAAACCCCATATTAGAAGTAAATTGCTTGGCTCTTTTTCCAAATGACTGACCTTTCTCAGGGCAATCGACGCCATATAGGCGGATCTTTCTCTCTCTTCCATTCGCTTAACTCAAGGCATTTCGATTCCAATCGTCCAAATCCACCCAGAGCCTGGGTTTGTCTGATGCGGAAACAGGATAAGCTGACGGGAAACAGGAAGAAAAAAGGGGACAGGCTGTAGAGAACAAGAACTTAGCTCCGCAATTGGAATAATGGAATGATGGATTGGTGGAATAATGGGTATTATGCGTGTTACGCGTTGCGCGTTGAAAGTTGGAAAAATCCTAACTCGAAACTCGTAACCCGTAACGAATTCTCCCTATTCCATGTGCGAAGCAAAAACCGGGCCTCAATAACCTCCTGTAATTTCAATATATTGTGCAACTTCCGAGACGTTTAATTAGGTGAGACTGCATGGAGGAAGAGGTTTTAAACATTTTTTTGAAGATCAGAGAAAGCTTTAATGAAATAAAGGAGAGGGTTTCCTTGCTCAAAACCTATTTCGAAGGATAAATAGGTTGAGAGAGGGCGGGGAGGCTTCACTTTGAGCTGTTGCACTACCGGCCTGAAGAAGGGATTGCTTGCATGGAAAACCCTTATCTACCTTATCCTGTTTGTATCGAAAAGATTACCATTGAAACGGAAGACCGCAACATAAAGACCTTCAGGGTGTCCTTTCTGAACCCTGAAGACGAAAAGCGGTTTCAGTACCGTCCCGGCCAATTTGCCGAGCTCTCTGTGGCAGGCAAGGGGGAATGCCCTATCGGCATTGCCTCATCTCCCACAGAGTCCGGATTCCTCCTTTTCACAGTGAATAAGGCGGGTGTTGTGACCACCCATTTGCACAACATGAAGGAAGGGGAGATCCTGGGAGTCCGCGGCCCATTGGGGAACTGGTATCCCTTTGACGAGATGGAAGGAAGGAACGTGGTCATTATCGGCGGTGGTTTTGCCTTTACCACCCTTCGCTCTACCATAGTTTACATGCTAGCTCCTGAGAACCGCAACCGTTTTGGAGATATCTCTGTGGTCTACGGCGCCAGAAACGAGGGGATGCTTCTCTACAAAAATGAGCTTTCGCCCTGGCAGGACCGCAACGACATTCACATGCATATCACTGTTGACTGCAGTGAGGACCCTTTTTGCAAGTACCACATCGGCTTTGTGCCGGCCATCACCGAGAAAAAAATTACCAGCGCCGAAAACAGTGTGGCGATTATCTGCGGCCCTCCCATCATGATCAAGTTTACCCAGCCTGTGCTGGAAAAGGTGGGGTTTCCGCATGAGGCCATTATCATGTCTCTTGAGAACCGCATGAAATGCGGCATTGGCATGTGCGGCAGGTGCAATATAGGCCCGGAGTATGTGTGCAAGGACGGACCGGTCTTTCCATTGGCAAAACTCAATACTCTGCCAAAAGAATACTGACCTTAGAGGATAGACATCTCATTGTCCCTCCCATTCCACCCCACATACATTTCTGACACATCAAACCGTCAGCTTCTCGGATTTCAAGGCGTAAGCTATGGCGATACCCACAACAAAGCCGACAGCGAGATTCGAGGCAAGAGTAATCCCCAACATCACCAAAGCAACAAACAGATCCTTTCGTTCCTTCATGTCAATTATGGTCAGGGCGAGTTGGCTTCCGGCAAAAATTAGCAACACACCCAGGACAGACATCGGGATGAGGTACACAATCGGAATGGCGTGAATCCCCAGGAAAACAGCCAGTCCGACAAAAACCAACCCGATCATGAGGTTGGAACCGGCAGTACGCGCCCCGAAGCGATAATGAGCCGCCAACCCCCCAGCCCCATGGCATAGCGGCATGCCGCCCACCAGAAAGCTCAAAAAGTTTGCCAAGCTCATGCTTATGCATAAAGCCCGGTAAGTAACCTTTTTCGAATCCTCGCCAAAATACTGGTGTGATAGATCAGCATTGGCGATCACCGCATTTCCAAGTGTCATGGGTATTTGTGGGAGCACTAGAATAAGGAGCGCAAAGCTGAAATCGGCGCCGGAAGGTATCCCAAAGGGCAAGATCTTGGGGAGATATATGCCGAGCTTGAGTTTCTCGAACCCTTGGTGGGTGCCAAGAACCAAGCCGAGAACAACACCACCCAGAACCACAAGGAGGCCAGCCGGCAGCTTTTTGTTATCGAGCAATAAGAGGGTCAAAACTGCCCCGATTATCCCGATGACGATACCGATCGGCAACGGCCCCAGGCTCTGTAGGGTCAGATAGGGCTCGGCCGCCTGTCGGAGAATCTGGAACTTCGAGGACCCTGCCATGAATTTGACCCCTTGCGCCATCAACAGGGTTCCCGTGGAGATCTGCACACCCCTGACGACCGGCGTAGGGATGTATTTGCCGATAATCGTCATGGCGCCGGTGCCACCGATGATCAGGAGAAACAAGCCTATCAGTGCCCCTGAAGCCGCAATCTGGGAGGCACTCATCGCTGTTGCGATGGCATATGCCCCTATGACCTTCATGGGCTGCACCGGGACCGTGATACCATAGTAAACGCCCGAAAAGATATAAAAAAGGCCTACGGTGAAAAAGAGGCCGGAAGGGCTTAGACCATTGATCATGATCATGCCTATGGCCAGGGGAAGGAGTGTCCCCAGGTCTCCCAGGGAACCAGCCAATTCCAGTCGGTCAAACTTGTAACGCGGAGTCATATCCCTCACTCCTTTCATAATGATTTTTTATTCCGTTAAACAACCTGAATGGGCAAAACTTGCGCCGGAGTGAAACCTCCTTATACAAAAGTTGAGATAGTAGAGCATTTCGTAATTACCATTATCAGCCTACGGTGGAGCAATACACCCCCCACCTTGGCCTCCCCCTGAAAGGCTTAGGCGCTAACTTAATGTTTCGGGATTTTCACGTTAATACTTACATGGGTGGCATGGACAAACTTGTTTGTCCGTGTCCTTTTGGCGTAGGTATAAACGAACAGATGATGAAAATATAAAATCATCTATCGCTAATTCCACGTTTCGTTCCCCACTGTACCAGCTTGCACTCGACCATTTCCATTCTTCAGGAATCGATACAAGACCTCTTTTAACTGGATTATTATGAATATACATTATTTTTTCTAAAAGTTCGTCTTCACTATGGATATTCCGATCATATCCTGGACCAGTTTGCCAGAATCGAAAGACCTTCCGCCTCCCCCGCTGGACGGTTAATTTTTCCATCCAATCTCGATTATGGTCACGCAGGAAATGTTTCGCCTTCCTGGCTACGGATTGCTTAATAGCTTTTAAAAACAGTGCAATATCATAAACTTCAAGCAACGGGAAAATAACCAGATGAGCATGTTCTGGCATGATCACATAGGCTAAGAGTGCAAAGTTATATCTTTTTCTGGCATCTACCGTTGCCTGAATGAACCAACGTCTTGTTCGTTCCCGACTCAATAATGGAAGCTGTCGGTAACAGGAAAATGTCAAAAAGTGAGCATGACCGGGATCGTTGAAATGGTGAATAGTTTTTCTTTTTTGTTGCTTCATATAGACATCTTTTG
>JAUWXF010000031.1 GCA_030616475.1 Desulfobacterales bacterium | reverse complement strand
GGTTTCAGCTCTTTAAGTTTCTCAATCCTGACACCTGAAACCCGAAACCTGACACCTTTTCCCCAAAACTAAATACGCAGCAGACGGACACGGATTTTCTCATTGCCAACAGCCGTGATTTACACTCGGTTCTAAGGAAAAGGAATCGATATGGAGTCGAGGCTTCTTATCATAAACTGCCCCGGTGCCTATTTTGTCCATGTTCCTATCGGAACCTTCGGGCTGTGCGACTACCTGAGCCAGAAAAAGATCCCGGTCAGAATGCTGAATCTGGCCCTCTACGACGACACTCAGATGGCCACGGTCCTCAACCGTTATCTGGAGCAATTCCGCCCCACCCACGTCGGTTTAACCTTTCACTGGCAGGAAACCGCAGAAGGGGTCCTATGGGTGGGTCAGCACGTCAGATCCGGAAACGATCGGGTGAAAATAATCTGCGGCGGTTTCACAGCCGGGTATTTTGGAGAGGAATTGCTTAAAAAGTGTCCCTCTGTCGATTATGTTATAAAGGGCGACCCCGAAAAGCCACTGGAACTCCTCCTGAGGGGGGCTCAGGCGCCTGAGATTCCCAATTTGATCTATAGAGACCAAACCGGGGTTCGAGCCAATGAGACCTCTTACTGCATAAACGAAGAGACCATCTCCCGCATCTCCTTTTCCACATTAACTTATCTGTTTGACCACGAGTTGTACATAAAGGCCCTGGAAGAAAAACTGGGATTTCCCCTATTCATTGGGAGGGGATGTGTATTTGGCTGCGATTATTGCGGGGGAAGCCGTGAGTCCTTCAGACTTCACAGCGCCCGGGTTGAGCCAGTGACAAGATCCATTTCTGCAATCATCGCAGACCTGAAACGCCTGAAAGCGTTCACCAGAAAAATATACATCTGCTATGAGATCGACCGGGACTACATAAAGGCCCTGTTCGAGGCCATGAAAGGGGAAAAACCGCTGGTCAAGACATTTCAGTTAAACTACGGGGCCTGGCAATTGTTCGACAGAGGGTTCCTGGAGTTGTACAAAGACCTCTTCATCATAGACAAAGAAGACAAACCGCTCTTTGAGATTTCACCAGAGGTCTTTGATAAGAGGAGCCGCCAAAAGATCAAACGTCATATGAAGACCTATTCGATTCAAGAGCTGAAAGAAAACCTGAGTCTTGTCAATAACTGCCTGGGCAATGGTGTGAAGGTGTACATCTTTTTTAGCCGGTATCATGACCCGGCCCAGACATACGCCGCTGTGAGGGAAGAGATTCTCAGGATTTTTCGGCTAAAACATGATCTGGTTTCTGAAAAATTTGCAAACGTAAAGGTGTACTACGACCATTTGTCTACAGACATTGGAAGCCACTACTGGGAAAGCTATGTTGAAAAGCCGCGGGATTTGGATACGCTGATCTCCTGGACAAGAAGGCTCAAGAGCCAGGAGCAATATAGCTTCCCGGTTGACAACCTTTGTATATATATACCAAAAACCCTATCGGAACAGGAGATATTCACGTGCGAGTTTTTGATATTCATACTAAAGAGCTTAGAAAAGCACTCCTACGAACACTTTCACATCCTGTTCAAGTGTCTGGATGAACTTGTCATAGGCATGGTTGAGGAGACGATCGCAGAGGTATATGCCAACAGATCAGGGAATCTCTTTAACTCCCTGGATCACTGCGAACTGCTCCATGATCTGAAAAGAACAATTACGCAGAACCAATCCTTGCTTTCCAGGATTCCCTTTATCGAGGACCTGACCAGCCTCCAGATCAAAAAGGCCATGTGTCGGCGCACACCTCACCAGACAAGGAGCTGTTATCAAACGAGGCGACCTATGCTGAATCATGCCTTTATCTCTATCCATGACCATGATTACCTTGATCTGTCACACTTTTTGCGGAGGTTGGAACAGGAAGGACCCAACAACTTAAGGCCTGAAAAGACCGTTATTATTTTCCTTGTGGATGAAGTCATGAGCATGCCTTATGAAACCTATCGCATGACGCTGAAGGCATTTGAGACGGGCATTTCATTAGACCAATACTACGCGCTGATGCATCAAAGGGGCATCTTTGACCTCTCATATCATGAGCGCTTTTTAGAAAAAATGTTTCAAAGCGATGTGCTGTGTTGAGTTTGACTTTTGGGTGGGGAGGGGCCAGGAAAAGACGTTGACTGATAAGGTACAAGGTGTTAGGCTGCGCTGCAAATAAGTCGCCAATTCACAATTGCAGAGTCTGCAGCCCTATGATACTAGAAGATTCGTTCCGTCAAAGGCGGATTATTGGTATTTTGGCCCTGTTTAGCCATCTACTAATTGAACGTCTCGGAATTTCTACAACCTGCTGACATTATAGCGCTTTATTAGCTTGGCTGCTATCCCGAGAAAGGAATGATGGAATATTGGAATGATGTAGAAGATAAAAAGACCAAAATCCATTTAAACCCATTATTCCACCATTCCAATATTCCAGTATTCCAATTGTATGCGAAGCGAACTAACTTGCAAAGTTCGTGTGGCGGTGTAGCTCAGTCGGTTAGAGCATGCGGCTCATATCCGCAGTGTCCGGGGTTCAAGTCCCTGCACCGCCACCAATCCCACCCACTATTCTTGACGGCTTTTTCCATTCAGATGAGATAAGGATGGTATTTTTCACGACAGCCGCCCTGTACGGTGAGGACCCACGACCCTCCAGGGCCTTTCACAGACACACGGACAGACTGGCCGGCTTGAGTCTTGCTATAGGCTGCGCAAAGTGTCGCCGCCTCATGTACGGTCTCCTCAGAGGCACCGAAAGGGATCAGGACAGTGGGACCCGGCATATCCATCATACGCAGTTGGATGTCTTTACGGGGATCTATAAGCCTTGAGATCTGTCCGTTGTCTTCCATAGTGCGACCCACAACAACCTTGTGATTGTCGTGAAGCCGAAAATGCCGGCCGTATTTTAGAAGCTCAAAGTCTCGCTCCTGATAGTCATCCTGGTGTTCAAACAAGTCTTTCAATCGTCTGGAAAAGCCGTGATCCGTCAGGAGGCACCCCCCGCCCGGGGCAGGGTAATCGCTGATTCCAAAGGCCTCGGCCAGCTTCATTTGCTGTTTTCGGGAGCGGCCCGAAATGTCTAACAAACGTTCACGATCCACCAGGCCGCGTTCTTCGGGCATCGTGGGCGGGAGAAGCTTGGCGCTCAACGGGCGAAGGATATGGCCGGCAAAACCGGACCTTTTTTCAACATAACGCAGCGACGGTTTGGTCTGGGACATAGGTCGCTGGCCCAGCACCTCGCCGGTAAAAAGAAAATCAAACCCTTCTCTTGTCATCATCGAACCGGCGATTTCAAGCAACAGGGCGTGACAATCGAGGCAAGGGTTCATGTTCGTGCCATAGCCGCAGTTGGGATTTTTCAGCATCTCGACATAGACCCCGGTGATGTTCTTTACTCTTAAAGGGATCCCAGTCATGCGGGCAGCCCGGCGGGCCCTGTCTGAGCTGAAAAAAGGGGTTTCGAAATTAACCCAGGCGACCTCGATCCCTTGCTCCCTCAGGATCAGTGCGGAAAGGATGCTGTCCAGCCCACCAGAGGAAAGACCCAAGGCGCGAACCATGCCAGAGCTTGTCTGCTGGCCTGTTGACTGAGGTGAACCTTCCTTTTGAGAGGTGGAAACCATGGTACGCAAGGTTACACCCCCCCCCTGCCCTCCCCCTTCAAGCCCGCCTGCCACTGCGAGGCACGAGCGGGCAGGGGGGAGGGTTGGGGAGGGGGTGAAAGGGCGTGTCAAGAAAATATTAGACATCTTAAGAAGTACCTATCCTGGTGTCAAGACTGCCTTGGGCCACAGAAACCCGCTGGAGCTTCTGATTGCTACGATTCTCTCGGCCCAGTGCACGGATGAACGTGTCAACCGGGTAACCAAAACCCTCTTTCAGAAACTGCGTGCAGCAAAAGACTTTGTGGAGGTACCCCTTTCCGATCTGGAGGAGATGGTCCGTCCCACCGGCTTTTATCGCAACAAGGCAAAGAGCATCAAGGCGTGCTGTGCAGCGCTCGTGGAAAAACACGACGCCAGGGTCCCGGACAATATGGAGGCTTTACTTCAACTCCCCGGAATCGGGCGAAAGACGGCCAACGTCATACTTGGGAGCGCTTTTGGTATCCCCGGAATTGTAGTTGACACGCACGTAAAACGCGTGTCTCAACGCATAGGCATTACCAAGGAGAGTGATCCGGCAAAGATCGAATTTGATCTCATGGCCCTGATTCCCAGGAAGGACTGGATCGACTTTTCGCATCAGATGATCTGGCACGGCAGGGCCTTATGCAAAGCCCGGAAGCCAAACTGCCCTGCATGCCCCCTGAGCGAGCTGTGTGATTACGTGCGCAAGGCATCTTGAATGTCTAAACGCACGTTGAAGGAGCGTCCGCCAACATAATACTCTCAAGCGAAGCGGTCCTCAAATCCGACGCAGGTGGACTCGGGCGAGAGACCCTGTCATCGGTTACGACCGCCTTCTGGACAGTTGTCTTTTTGCCATAGACCCTCTCCTCGGTTACCACCAGAACCTCAACCTTGTCGTGGGAGGTATAAAACTTGAAAAAATCGACTACATCACTGATATTGACGGCTATGGGACAATATCGGACCACATTTTCGTCAAGCTGACAGTGGTGGCAACGATAATTTGCCAGTTTTGCCCACTCCGGCCTTGTTTGATGATCGGGGGGAACTACATTCAAGCTTTCAGTATACAAGTTAACCGTAAATACCTTTCGGGTACCGTCCTCAAATGTAAAGCGGTAAACAATTTTCACGCATCTCTCCCAATAGGAATTCTGATCGTAAAGGTTGTCCCTTTTCCCAGTTCACTCTCCACATCAATGGTACCGTTATGCTTTTCAATGATGTTATAGGCGACGTTGAGGCCCAAACCCGTTCCCTTTCCCACCTCCTTGGTCGTAAAGAAAGGGTCGAATATGTTGGAGAGGTTTTCTTTGGGTATCCCTGATCCCGTATCACTTATCCTGATCTCCACTTTTCCATCCAGTGCCCGTGTCTCAATCCTGATCTCCCCCTGTTTTTCTATGGCCTGGCCCGCGTTTACCAATAAATTCATAAAGACCTGGTTGAGCTGCTGGGGATAACATTCCACATCAGGGAGGTCTCCGTATTCCTTTGTGATTTTAGCCTTATACTTGAGTTCATTCCAGACCATATTTAGGGTTGAGTCAAGGTTGCGATTGATATCCGCATATTTGAGCTTTTGTTCGCCCGGATGGGCAAAATCCTTCAAGTCGATCACGATCTTTTTGATACGGTCGGCGCCCTCTTTGCACTCTTTAATCAGGTTCGGGGTATCATCTGAGATAAAATCAATGTCGATCTCCTTTTCAAGTGCGGCAATATGGTCCAACTTCTCTGAAATCTGGGCTCGACCCTCTTCTGTAGCCATGGCCTCCTTCAACCCTGAAATTAAGGCTCTGTATTGAGCGATCAATGACCACGTATCCTTGTTATAGTCCGCCAGGGTATTTAGGTTGCTGCTGATGAAGCCGGTGGGATTATTAATCTCGTGGGCCACACCTGCGGCAAGCTGGCCGATTGAGGCCATCTTTTCGGATTGGAGAAGTCGGGCTTCAATTTTCTTTTTTTCTTCTTCGGCAAGCCGCCGCTCGGTGACATCCCGGACAACACCCCGGAACCCAATCGGCTGACCTGACGAGTCTGTCATTAGTGAGGCAGATATCTCAAGAACACCTGTACTCCCATCTTTTCTGATGATTTCGCCGACCATTAGTGTTGCGGGTTTTCCTGTCCGATAGATTTCGTTAAAGACCTGATAAAGTTTCCTGGCGGTTTGCGGAGTGGTATACTCCCTGTTATTCATACCCATTAACTCATGTTGAGAGTATCCCGATATTTTGCACAATGAATCATTGAAAAAAGTGAGGTTCCCAGCAAGGTCAACCTCGAAGTAGCCCTCTTGAATGCTTTGAAGAATATTTCGGTATCTTTCCTCACTTTCCTGCAATCGCGCCTCTGCCCGCTTGCGCTCTGTAATGTCTACAAATGAAGCCATCATACAAGGTTTGCCGGCTTCATCTGTAACTTTGCTTGCCAGGACCTGGACATCGAACAACGAACCATCTTTCCTCCTGGCGACCAGTTCACCTGCCCAACTCCCCCCATCACTCAATGTTTCTACTACCTGCGGAGCTTCGTCTTCCATCTGCCAAAAGCTGACAGCAGGTTTTCCTAAAACCTCCTTCTCATCATCATATCCCCACAGCTTGAGAAAAGAATCGTTTACGTATGTCAGATTCCCTTCCGGGTCGGCGATGGCAATGGCGCTGATTGAGGATGCTACGGCACTGTCCTTTGCCTGGAGCTGGCCCTTGACCAGCTTGTACTCAGCGGCTTCTTTCTCTAACTCCCTGACTCTCTGTTCCAGTTCTTCGTAGGTTGGTTTCTTAGCCATTATCAATTTGCTTTCCCGATCCTTTTCCATGTCTTGTGTATATCCCTCCACGGGGGCCTTCCCAAAAGGTGACTTTGACCGATTCCTTATGTATCGTCTTTTCCATATCGTTAATAGAGATCACGACTCCCGGATAAAGGGTGTCACTCACTTCTATCTTCCATCCTCTCACTTTCGGTATTACCATTTCCCTTAGTTCTCTCTTCCTTGCCTTAAGATTGTCGAGCTCCTTTTTTATAGCGAGGTAAATGCTCATCTTATTGCACAATAAGTCTTTTCCATTTCCAGTGTTAAGTTCCTTGCTTGTGCTTTGCAGCACCTCTTCCTGGATTCTGATGTTCTTCTCTGACTCCTGCAATTCCCAATGTATTTCATGTGCTTTGGAATTTCTTATTATCAGTCTGGTCACAATATGGTCCCTGGAACCCACACTCGTAGAAGTAATCGAGTTCCCTGCTGCCACTCCTCCTATAATCCCGCCTCCTACAGTCAGGTTCTGACCTGCACTTACAGCGCTATTTATAACATCTTCTCCAACGAAGATATTGCCGTGTGCCTCGACGCTACAAGATAATTCGGGATTGGTATCTACATGATCCCAACTCGCAGGTTCCATCGCTCCTTCACCGGCAAAAACGTTGCCGCTGATGGTCACGTCACCCTCTCCGGAGATAACTTTTGCCCCCTTTACATCACCTTTTATCTCTATATCGCCTAAGACATCAATCGTTGAACCGGAAAGGACGGACCCTGTAACGAATACGTTCCCTCCAAATTGAATCTTCCCCAGCGAAGCTTCCACATTACCCTTTATGACCATGGACTCACGTTCAACATGGGCCTTCCCCTCTTCAAGATAGGCACATCCCATAATGGCCGCCTTAAGGAATTTTCCGTCCCCGGATATAGTGGTATTTTTCCCCTGGATCGATTTAAGGTTGGTCCCCTTCTCAACTTTTATCTCTTCACCTCTCACGTTTCGCGTGACTTTTTCGAAATTCTTAACAGCCAATGTCTGACCTTTTTTTACTAAGGGTAGCGATGGATCGTGATGGTAATAATCTATGTTTCCATCCTGGATTATACGGAGTTTCTCCTTAGGCGGGATTTCAAACAGATATTCTATCGCCTTTTCGCTCTCAGTTACAACCTTTGGCCGGCCAAGAATCTTTTTATCTAATAGTTCCTTTATCTTATCTATGCTTACACCATGGATAACACCGTGTATTTGTAATTTGTCTAGTATATGGGAAACATCAATAGGCATTCCGTATTCTGTAAGTGAATTTAGTGTAATTTGAGCGTACTCACCATCTTCTGAGACGGCTATCTCTATGGCTTGTTTAGTATCTTCTTCTATTGATTTGCCAACAATTTTTACTGCTTTCCCCTTCGCCCCATAAATTGTCTTTTTTATTAGGTCACGATCTACATTTGTAAACCCATGCTTATTAAGATATGACTCAACCTCTTTATGTTCAAGCCTTCTGCCCATCCCCACTGCTGGATAAACGGTCAAATACAAGCCATCTTCTTCTTGAGTTAGCCCGCCAAACCCATCTTTGTCCCTTTTCTGTTTTAGTTTTGCCAGGTCTGACTCATCAGCATCGCCACTAATTTTGATGGCTTCTCCAATAGCAGCATTTACCGCCTCCTCGACCATTTTATCGTTGATATTAATAATTTTCCTCTCAACAATCTCTTTTCTAACCTCCTCTACAGTAACCAATTTTCCTATCTTTTGAGGTCGCGTAACGGTTAAATAGACCTCTCCCTGGAATTCTACTATAGTCACAGCCCCATCAATAAATGTTGTGTCCTGTGCCTTCATAATACTGGATACTGGATTATGCCTTTGATATCTATTTTGTTTATCCAGTCATCTACCTACAATTTTTCGACCTGTGCGGTTATTGAAAAATCCCGCTCTAAAACCGGTTGAGTCGGTTGGGCGAGCCCGCCACCAAGCTGGCACGGTAGCGTGGGGGCTCTGTCCCCCACAATATGTGCCCCACACCTGCCCGCCATTGCCTTGTGTGTGGGCATTGTAACCTGGGTGCGACCCAGACGTTGGCAGGCGGGGAGGGGGCACGCTACAGCATATGGATGTGTGGGGCATATTCAACAGGCCAAGGGCCTCAACGGGCCAAGGTACCAACCGCACAGATCGCAATTTTCCGACTACGAACTATTAACTACGAAAGCATCTTCTCTATTCGCTCAACCAGATCCGGCAAATTGAAGGGCTTTACCACGTAACTGTGTGCCCCGGCTGCAAGTGCATCCTTTACATCCTGCACTTGCCCTTTTGCTGTCAGCATAATAATAGGAACAGATTTTAGAGATGGATCGGTTTTCAAATGCCGGCATGCCTCCAGACCATCCATTTCGGGCATCATAACATCCATGAGAATAACATCCGGCTTTTCTCTCTCTGCCCGTTCTAATCCCTCTTTCCCATTGTTGGCCACAAAGACTTCATAACCGCTTCCTCTTAAAAAAAACTCCACCGTTTCCACAAAATCCGGCTCGTCATCGACTAAAAGAATCTTTGCCATAATCTCTATCCCCCCCCTCATTACTCAAAATATGCATTGAATAAATATTCCATTTCATCCAATACATTTCTATCTATGGAAAAGGATACATGCTGTGCAGACATATCGAGCTTGACCAGAGCATTAAGGGTTGCGTCTTTGATTTTAATATGTGCCAGTCTTTGGAAAAAACTCTTATTAACGATTCGAATATCGTCATAAATTTTAACAAGATTTCTCAACTGCCAGTCCGGCTCCTTACCTCGTTTATGCAAAAAATATTGTGCAAGCAAATACATCGATATCACTCGATACTGCGTTTCTCTTACTGTAGCAAAAGGTAAATGACTACGAACCATTGGTTTTAGCAGCTCCATAACAGGGCAGCCGCTTGTAACCATATATATGCCTATTATAGAACTTATTCCTTGCTGCAATGTAGTGTGCTTTATATATCCCCTTTCCTCAGTGTCAATTAATAAGTCAACTTCCTCATATGATATCCCTGCCTGAAAGAAATCCACCAGATCAACGAGATTTACAGCTACCGGACAAAATGCGTGATGGGCATCCGAGAGAGAACAATTTGGGCATTTAAGATATTTTAATTCTGTCCATTTTGGATATGATTCTCTTTTTGTTTGTATCAAATTGAGGGTTTTGTTATCCAGTTTAACACTGAATTCTTTTTCTAAACCGCTACCGAAGTTGAATTTATAATTGAAAGTGATTATTTTGTTCACATCATCGATATTTCTGCTCATAGGAAGCCCCTAACCCGGGGAAGCCGGAAAATACGAAGCACGAAATACGAAATACGAAACAAATTCAAAATGCTAATTTTCAAATGTTCAAAACATTTTCTTCATAACGCTACGTGCTATGCAATTTGCTGTATGGTCTTGACAGTTTTTGTCATTTAAATTTTGGTTATTCGGATTTGCTTCGAATTTCGATATTCGATATTCGAATTTATTTTCTGCCATAGACAGCAAGAAATTGCTTGTTGACGGACTAAAGAACTTAATTCTGCTTCACAATGTTTTTATTCTTCTGCTGTTAGCCTCATTACTTCCTCTAAGGTTGTAATTCCTTTTTTTGCCTTTAGCAGTGCATCTTCTAACAGAGTTTTCATGCCCTGTTTCCTGGCAGCTTCCTCGATCTCAACTTCGGAGGCTTTCTCTGCTATCAATGCACTAATATCCTTATTGGCAACCAGTATCTCAAAGCTCCCAATCATACCTCTGTATCCAATGCCGTCACAAAAATCGCAACCTTCTCCTTTGTAACATTTTGTATCTGAAGAAACTCTTAGGCTTTTAAGCAAATGTTCATCTGCCTGGTATTCCTTCTTACATCTCGGACAAATTCTTCTAAGAAGACGCTGTGCAAATGAACATTGAAAGACAGACCGTATCAGCGCTGTGTCAATCCCCATCTCATGCAATCTCGTGATGGCGCCAACAGCATCATTAGTATGAAGGGTGCTGAGAACTAAATGCCCTGTTAAGGCCGCACGTACTGCAACTTCTGCAGTTTCCGTATCCCTTATTTCACCAACATAGATAATATCAGGGTCATGACGTAAGATAGCCCTGAGGGCATTGGCAAACGTAACTCCACATTTGACGTCAACATTGCTCTGAACTATTCTTTGTATTTCATATTCAATCGGATCCTCGATGGTCACTATATTTTTATCTTCCTTATTTAAGGCATTAATAAACGAATAAATCGTTGTTGACTTCCCGCTCCCGGTGGGGCCAGTAGCAAGGATTATCCCCTTTGTAGCCTTAATCACCTTCTTGAATGTATTTAAATCCTCATCCGATAAGCCGAGCTCTGAGAGTGTAGGAATTTCCTTACGTTTATCTAAAATCCTTAATACAATACTTTCTCCATACAAAGAAGGAAGGGTGGATACACGAATATCAATGCTCCTATCCCTCATAATAAGACTTATCCTGCCATCCTGCGGGATTCTTCTTTTAGAAATATCCAGTCTGGATATGATCTTTATTCTGGATGTAACTGGAGGAATCAGTCTGTCTGGTAGGCGACCCTTATCGTAAAGAACTCCATCAATACGGAACCGTATCTCCATAAAATCTCTCTTAGGTTGTAAATGGATATCACTGGCACCTTCCAGAATTGCTTCGGCAATATAGCTGTTGACAAGCTTGATAATAGGGCCCTCCGATGCTTCTTTTTTAAGACGTGATTCGTTTAGTTGCCGAGCATATTCAGCTTCTTCTTTTTCCCCCTCTGGCACCTCAAGCTCCGCGGCAAGCCGTTCGACAAGTTCTTTTCTCGAATCTCCTATGCCATACCACTGATCAATCGCCGCATTAATGCTCTCCTCAGAAGCTATGACAGCCTCAACAGGGCATCCGGCCACCGCAGATATGTCATCAATGGAAATGATGCCCAGAGGGTTAGACATGGCGACGGTCAAGACATTTTCTATCTTGAACAGTGGAATGAATTTATGGCGGCGAGCAATCTTCGCTGGTGCAAGTTCCAGCACCTTACGGTCTATGGTATAATCGTTGAGATTCACATAGGGCATATGTGTCTTGTCTGCAATGAAGCCAGCCAGTTCTTCTTCTGTCAGAAACTGTAGTTTTACTAATGTCTTGATCAGGCTTTCATCTTCGCCTTGCGCCGTTGTCTCTGCAACGGTAAGTTGTTCTGAAGTCATGACACCTTCGTCGACCAGCGCCTGCTTCAGATTGTCCAGCCACTTGATATTCATAACTTCTCTCCTTTTTAAATGAATTTAGTTCGCTCCGCAATTGGGCGCGCCTATTCGGGCGGGGATAAACCCCGCCCCTACAAAGCCCGTCAGTTTTATTCCCTGTAGGGGCGCGTTTACCTGCCCGCCAGTGCCCCGTCTGCCTGGCACGCTCAGCGAGCGGGCAGGCAGCCCTTGCCAGGCGGGTTCCCGCCTGCACTGTTCGTTGACCTAGACCGTAGCGTGGGGGCGCTGTCCCCCACAACATGTGCCCCACAGAGGGGGCACGCTACGCGGTCCATGAACGATTACACCATTCTCATATACTTTCAGAAAAAGATTTTGGTTTTTGGATACGGCACATGGCTGACGGCATAACGCCTTACACCTTGAGCCTTACGCCTTATAAATATTTCTTGACCAGAGCCACAAGCATATCCATATCAAAGGGCTTTGTAACGTATTCGTTTGCGCCCGTTTCCTCCCCAAGCTTGATATCCTTTTCCTGTGTCCTGGCTGTCAACATTATTATGGGAATTTGTTTGTATGACTCATCGAATTTCAGGAGCCTGGCAATTTTGTAGCCATTTATCTTTGGAAGCATGATGTCCAGGATGATAAGGTCCGGATTTTCCTTTTTTGCCTTTGAAAGTGCCTCTTCGCCATCATAGGCCACCAGACACTCAAAGCCCTCAAATTCCAGTTGGAACTGAATAGTGTCCGCAATGTCTTTTTCGTCATCTACAATTAGGATTCTTTTTTTATCCATTTTTCTTCTCCCCCATCAGTTGATAGTTCATAACCACGAACTCAGTGGGCGTATCCACGACTTGGGGGTTATAGTGCAGTTTGAGTCTTTACCGCAGAAATCCCCCTAAATCCCCCTTTAGAAAAGGGGGACTTCAAGGTCTTTTTTTTCATTTCCCCCCTTTTTAAAGGAGGGTTAGGGGGAATTTTATTGCTCCCCCAACTTGTGAGTGCGCCCGAACTCACTCCGTGCCCTTTTCATTAGCCGTTTTGCTCTATCCACATAATCTTTTAAGCCCTCTCTGGAGTATATTGAGGCAGGGTAAAGGTAAATTTGGAGCCTTTGCCCACCTCGCTTTCTGCCCATATCTTCCCCCCGTGGGTCTCAACCAAGCCCTTGACAATAAACAGTCCTAATCCAGCCCCCTTTATTTCTCTGGTTAGCGATTCCGGAACCTGATAGAACCTCTCAAATATCTTTTCTAACTCACAAGCGGGGATACCCGCGCCTGTATCTGCCACGGAAATCTCAATGAAATCTCTGCCGGGTTCATAGTCTTTAGCGGAAACATAAACCTGCCCCCCTTCGGGAGTAAACTTGATGGCATTATCAAGCAGGCTAATAAATATTTGCTTTAGTTTATCCGAATCTCCATAAGCCTGTGGCAGATCAGACGGTATCTCCTTGTGGATGGAAATGCGCTTTTCCTTGGTCCTGGATGTTAAAGAAGCTATTGCCATGTCAAGAGGAACCCCCAAATCTAAGGGTTTTAGCTCGATACTCAGTCTTCTTGACTCTATCTTAGAGATATCCAGGAGGTTTTCGATAATGGCTGACAGTCTACTGATGTTCCTATCGGCGATAGAGAGAAATCTCCTCTGATTCTCGTTTATGAGCCCTGTCGTTTCCCCCAGGACTATATCAATGGCATTTCTTATGGAGGTCAGGGGGGTTCTCAGTTCATGAGAAGATATGGCGATAAACTCTGATTTCATGCGGTCACTCTCCCGCACCACCTCCTCGCCTCGTTTGCGTTCGATGGCATACCGAATGGCACGCACCAGCAAATTGACCTCCAAGCCCGTCTTGGGCAGATAGTCCTGGGCGCCCTCTTGCACTGCCCTAATTGCAATAGTCTCATCTTCGAGACCCGTCAGCACCACGATGGGCATTTCCGGTGCTTTGGCGTTGACCCTGCGGAGCGTGTCAAGCTCCCTGCTGTCCGGCAGCCCGAGGTCCAATAGGACCACATCGATGCCTCCCTCAGCAATGCGCTTCAGTCCCACATCAAGACAATCGGCGTGCTCAATATCGAATGAAGAACCCCTCAACATGCGATGGATCGTTTTGTGCCAATTGGGTTCGTCCTCGATCAAAAGAACTTTGAGTTTATTGTTTAGACTTTCGTGTTTTTCAGTCATGTGCTCGCCCGGCTTATTGCCTATTCAAGAACATATCGCACCTTCGGTGCGGACTCCCGCCTGCCAACGCCTCTCTCACAGGGGAGCTACAATGCCGGCATATACGGCACTGGCGGGCAGGTGTAGCGCAGAGCTTTAGCTCTGCCATTATGATGCAGGGCTGAAGCCCGCCTGCCAAGGCCTGAGTGGCTGATTTGCCGCACCGCTGGCACAGTGGTAATGGCGGGCAGGCCCTGCACTTCGTTTGAAAAAAGGAAATTTCTATACTATCAAGGTTTCTAGGGGCCATCAAAATCCTTCCCCCTTTTTTAAAGGGGGACCGAGGGGGATTCTGATGTGCAATTTAATAACGTCTGCGCCTTTTTTATCAGTTCCTCTTTGGTAACTCCATCCTCAGGATAGGTTGCTACACCCATGGCTAAGCTAATTCTTATAGATTCCTGATCTACCTTGAATGCATGCTTAGAAACCACTTCTTGTATCCTTTTACTCAAAGCAAATGCACCTTCTTTGGGTGTGTCGGCTAAAATTACTACCACCTGCCCACTGGCTCTTTGGATCTGTATGCTATCTGAGGTTCCGCGGACGGTATTTCGAACCAGGCGGCTGACTTCATCCAGTAGATATCCAAACTCCTCCACTTCCAATATCAGCAATGACAGGGGAGCGCCCTTTTCATTAGCCTTTTCGATTTCTTTATCGAGGTAATCTTTTAAGGCCCGTTGGGGGCTGTATTGAGGCAGGGTAAACATAAACCTGGACCCCTTACCAACCTTGCTTTCTACCCACACCTGCCCTTTATGGGCCTCGATTAGCTCCTTAGTAATGGGCAATCCCAGACCTGTCCCCCCGGTTTTCCTGGTTAGTGACCCACCAATCTGATGAAACTTATCAAAGACCAGATCCAATTCATTCTCAGGGATGCCAATGCCGGTATCTTCAACTGAAATTTCTATGAAATTTCTGTCGAACTCATTCTCTTCACTTCGGGGTTCGGAGTTGGGGAACTCTCCACTACGAACTGAGTTTGCGGCAACCGTAATAGATCCCCCTTCGGGGGTAAACTTGATGGCATTGTTGATAAGGTTAGTAAATATTTGCTCTATCTTGTCTTTATCTCCATGTATTTTCGGCAGACCAACCGGAATTTCCCTACTTATGGCCACGGCCTTCTCTTCTGCCTGTGGTCTTAGGGATGATATCACTGTGTCCAGAGGCTCGTTTAAATCCATCTCCTGAAATCTCATCTCGACCTTTCCTGCCTCCAGTTTTGACAGATCCAGAAGGTTATTGATGATACCGGCTAATCTGTCGATGTTTCTGCCGGCCAGGGAGAGAAATTTCTCCTGGTTTTGAGTGATCTCCCCAGCGGTTCCTCCAAGTATTATATTAACTGCATTCTTGATGGAGGTAAGAGGGGTTCTGAGTTCGTGGCTGACCACTGATATGAATTCAGACTTCATCCGGTCTATCTCTTTCTCCTTGGTCACATCTCGCACAAAGCAAATTATATCTGCGCTGTTATTTTTTTCATTCTTAGATCTGCTCGCAGCCATATCCACAGGTAACTTTCTGCCATCCTTGCACATGGCCACAAGCTCTCCTCGCCAGTGCGATGTCCCTTGGATGGCGCTATCAATTCTCTCCCATCCTTCACCTGCCTCCAGCCTGAATAGCTGATCCACACGCTGTCTAAGCATTTCATCTTTGTCGTAACCAAATGTACTTCTAGCTAACGCGTTCGATTCCACAATCTGCCCATCAAAGTTGGCAATAAAAATCATGACGTAACTGGCATTTTCCACAAGATCTGCCAGAAGCTCCACTCTTTTTCTCGCCTCGTAGATTTGTGTGATGTCATGAAGTGATGCGAGGTGGGCAGTTTCACCTTCCCAGTCTATTTCTACCACTCGCATCTCCGCTATGGCGGTTTTTCCATCTACGCGGACAATATCAACCTCTGTTGGTTCGCCTGCTACCATAGGAAACCCAAACGGCTCACCTAGGAGTTCCTCCGACTTACGGTCAAAGAAGGATTCGGCAGCCGGGTTTAAGAACCGCAAAAGCCCATTGCCGTCTATAATTATGATTCCATCGGCATTACTTTCTATAATCTTACGGAAGCGCCTTTCACTGGCCTCCAACTCCTGTGTCTTGTGTTCTAACTGTGCCAACATCCGATGCCGTTCGACTGCGTTGTATAAGGAGCGAGCCAGCAAGCCCTCGAAGTTTTCATCCACTTTCCCCTTGACCAAAAAGTCCTGCGCGCCTTCACTTAATGCCCCCGTTATCAGCGTGTCATCGTCGTGACCAGTGAGCACTATGATGGGTACTTGTGGCGCCTGTGCCCGGACCCGGCGAAGTGTTCCAAGCCCTTGGCTATCCGGCAAGGAGAGATCCAACAGGACTAACTCGATCCCTCCCTTGGCGAGGTGGGCCAATCCTGTGGAAAGCCGGTCTACAGACATTAGATCAAACCGGCCACAGGCAGCGTCGGACAGCATCTCCCGAATCAGTCCAGCATCATCGGGGTTATCCTCAATCATCAGAACCTGCAGGTTTTCGCAATTCAAATGTGCCCTGACGTTCCGGCTTGGCAGCTTCGAATCAGGCGCTTCCTGACAATAATCGGACTCAGTCATTTGCTGATTGTCCTTTCATCATACCCAACCCAGACAATGCTTTTTGTAACTATTGCCGTTCATTTCCCCAGTCCCACTCGCATTTCGATCTTAGATCTCGGATCTGGCATCCTGGAGTAAAAAATCCAAAATCCACAGTCTAAAATCCAAAATCTATTCGTTCCGCATTCGTCTGCTTCTATCCAGCCTCCTGAAACAACCCGCTGAGTCGCTCCATTTCTTCAGGCTCCACATTTCTGGGGTGTCCCGACAGGATGCCCGTGACATTGCGGAAAGCTTTTCCGATATGCATCCCATTTTGGTCAATGGTGTACTCCCGAATATCCTTGTCGTGCTTGGACCCCCGCATCTTCAGAACCGTGATTCCGCGATGCATCTCACCATACATCTCCACGTACCTGAGCAGAATGATCGAGTCGGTAATGGTGGAAACGTGGGCTTCGGTGATCGAGCTGCCCCCCATCAGGGAAGACGTGGTGGCTGTGAAAAGCCCGGCAACCTCTCCATGCTTGATGAAAGAGGTCAGGCCGATGACGAATTCCCGGAACCCCTTGATGGTCGAGACGCGCTCCAGGGCTGAAAGGCTGTCCAAAGCTAAGCGATTGGGCTTGAATTCATCAATAGCTTTCTTCAACCTAATCAAATGGTCTTCCAGACCCATGGCTTCCGGGTACATGCAAACTACCTTGAGTTTGCCTTCCTCTTCCATCTTTTCGAAATCAATTCCCCAGCCGATGGCATTGCGGAAGAGCTGCTCTCGGCTCTCTTCAAAGGCGAACAGCATGCACCGCTCATCATTGTCGATCCCACCGGCGATGAACTCGGTCACCATGAGCGTTTTGCCGTTGCCCGTGGCTCCGGATACCAGAATGATGGAATCGCGGAAAACCCCCCCGTCGCACATCTTGTCGAGTTCCGAGTTCCCCGAGGTGACACGGATATTGGATGACTTGTGCTTCAGCTCAATGGCAGAAAGGGGAATCACCACCATCCCCTCTCCCGGAAGGACCGTAAACGGGTATTCTCCCTTCTGGTGGGTGGTTCCCCGGAACTTGAGGATCTCGATGGTACGGCGCCGCCTCTCCTCCTCCAGAACATTGCGCAGGATGATCACATTGTCCGAGACAAACGCCTCGACACCATGGCGGGCGATATCACCGTATTCCTCAGTTCGCTCCGCTGTCATGATGGCCGTTACCCCCATTATCTTCACAGCCGAGGCGACACGAAAGAGTTCGGAGCGGACGGTCGCGGCATTGGCAAATTGGGTAAAAATGGCACCCAGGGAATCCAATGATAGGCGTTTGGCATTGACCTTCTGAACGGCGTGCTCGATGCGGGCTATCAGCGCCCCCAAGTCATACGCTCCGATTTCCACTACCTCGTTTCCCGGCTGGGGTGATGCATCGACAAAGGCCCATTTATCCTCACGCTCCCATCTATCAATGTCCCAGCCAAGGCCCAACATGTTCTGTCGGATATCATCGGCGGTCTCTTCAAAGGTGACAAATACACCATTTCCACCCCCATTCAAAATTCCTTCAGCCAGAAATTGGACGGCGAAGACCGTTTTTGCACTACCAGAGCTTCCTGCCACCAAGGTAGTGCGCTTAGCTGGCAGACCGCCATTAGATATCAAATCAAAACCAGCAATATGTGTCTCCTGTTTTTGGATCTCTAGCAGTTGCTTATCTCCGGTCATTGTCTTACCTCCCTGTTATTTTGATTTCGGTTCTGTATGAGACAATAAATCCAGGCCCAGAAGAACCTTGTCCTTATCCGACAGATCGCCGATGATGCGCCGCAGAGGTGGGGGCAGCTGCTTGATCAGGGTCGGGGTAGCCAAGATTTTTTCATCCTCCGCTAGTTGTGGCCTTTCCAAGACGTCGATGATGACCAGCTCGTATTGGCCCCCTAATTCATTCTCACAGATAGCTCGCAGGTTTGCGATTGCCTGTTCAGACCTGGGTGTATGCCCAGTGATGAATAACTTCAGCACAGATTCACTCATGATTCTTGCCCCCTTTGACTATTTAATATTGACGGCTTCGCAAAAAGTCCAATTTCTGTGTTGCGCTGCATCCTTCGTCACTGCGGCGTACAGTAAGTACGCCTCATTCCTCAGGATTTGCGCGCCTTGACGTAGCGAAGCGAAGATCCCGCCCAAAGCGGGGAATTTGGAGCTTTTTGCTTTGCCGTCTAATTCAGACTTTTTACGAGTTCATCAATATTGAAGATTGAATATTATCCTCGATTATTGATTTATGATTGTGGATCCTGTCCAATTGCTTCTTTCGCTCCTGCGGTGCTTCTCCCAACACCTAATGAATAAGTGCGGTAGAAGGAGGCCAGATAGCCCATGACTTGAAGGACCATCAGGCGGCCCTCCTCCGCATAGACTTGAGCCCTTTGTGAAGTGGCTCCGCTGGTTTTGCTTTTTAGGGCACTGCTGTAGATCTCCACCACGTCACGCGGACCAGCTTTCGAAAAGCCAATCTGCTCGGCAAGGGAGCGGAGGCCTTCTGAAATGTTATGCTCCACATTGTATGCCCGCTGCTCCAGTGCTTCATCCATCAAATCCCCGTAGCGTTGGACCAGTTGGTTAAAGACGTCAGGCACCCCCTTGCTCAAGGGCCCCGAGTCGAACAGTTGCCCTGTAACAGTAGTTTGGGGAGGGCGGGAAAGCTCCTCGAGCGAGCGGAGTTCACGCTCCAGTTTCTCTATCCGTTGTGCCTTGGCTCGCGCCTCTGCCTGCAGCCTCTCTGCCTGCTTGTGCTCGGTCAGGTCTTCTGCCATTACTATAAAGCCGACCACCTTGCCGTCCTTGTCCCTGGTCAGTGTGAATAGAATTCGGGCAGGAAACCTTTCACCGTTCTTCCTGACCTTTTCTCCCTCATAGGAAAACCTGTCCTTGCCTATGAGATCATCAATGATCTTTTGTAATCCCCCTGCTTCAATGAAGTCCTTGGGGAACAATATCTCGATATTTTCTTTGCCGATAATCTCTTCCGGGGCATAGCCGTAAATTTGACGGGCCCCTTCATTATAGGCGATAATATTGCCGTCAAAATCCGCGGCTATGATGGCGTATCCCACAAGGCTCTCAAAGAGGGTGAGTACAAAATCCGTATTCTCCCGGAGGTACCGTATTCGACCCTGAATCAAGTCGATCTGTGATTTTGGATTTTGCATTTTGGATTCAGCCCGGTTCTCTTGTCTTTCGTTCTGTTTCTTCATCTCAAGTGTTAGTCTCTATTGTAAATCGGTGCTTCGCACTCTTCATCTGTTATTCCCCACTCCGAATTCCGAAATCCGCAATCCGCATTCGAGCCGTTCCCCATTCCGCATTCGCCTTGCTTTTCTTTTTCAATTCCGCAATCCGCATTCCGCATTCAGTTTATTCCGCATTGCGCCTGTCGGCTTGAGAACATTACCGCAATCCGCATTCGAGCCGTTCCCCATTCCGCACTCGCCTTGCTTTTCTTTTTCAATTCCGCAATCCGAATTCCGAATTCCGCATTCGAGACGTTCCGCAATCCGCATTCATCATATCACCCTGTCTTCCTTACCAATAGCTCTGACAATCAACTTGCCCGAATCCAGATAGAACTCGATGCTGCGGCCGTAATTGCCGCCGACATCTTCCCCTATGAGTGGTACTCCCTTCCTTTTCAAGACATTCTTGATGCTCATAATGTTTTCTGCTCCGATGCCCGGGCTAGAATCCTGGTAATCCGAAAACATGCGTGCTCCACCGGCCATCTTGGCTACCATGTCTTGTCGTCTAGCTCCTTTGCCTTGCAACGCCTTCACCAGGGCGGCAATCGCCGTGTCCGCGCGGTGATAGGGCGTGTGGTGTCCATTGAGGCTTACCGAATGGGGCAGCATGATGTGCGCTAGCCCACCAATCCTGCGTTGGGCATCGTAAAGGGTTACGACCACACAGGATCCGAGACCTTTGGAACAAATAATGTCCGGCGCCTTTGTCACAACGCCTTCTCCTATTGCTACCTCAAGGACCTGGGAATCGGCGAAATCGCGAACCGGAGAATCGCACATTACGTTTTTCTGATAAGCCATTTATTCCACCACTCCAATCTTTTCAGTCCGCAATCCGAATTGCGCAATCGAATCATTCTTCGCACATCGCTATCCTTGCTTGCCCAATGGAATCCACGAGTGTGTTTACAGATTCCGCAGAAGGAACGAACAACAGGAATGTTCTGATGCGTTTTTCTTCCACAATAAGCTCGTTTTCAACCACGACGATTCGTTCAATCTGGCGCCTCAGGGCGACGAGCGATTCATCCAGCAGGGACTGAATCATATCGACTGCCACAATGGGAACTCTATGATAGATATTGAGTTTGCAAAAGTCGTGAATCGCCGTTAAGTACACCCCCACAAGAATGTTCCCAATCTCTGCCAGGACGGAAAAACCCGTAGTGGAATGCGGAATGCGGATTGCGGATTGCGGATTCTTTCCTTCCGCATTCCCCAATGGAGGGGCTCGTTCCATCAAATGTATCAGGTTTGTCTTCTGTTCCTCCGACACCACGAAGAACATGTCTCCGGTCACATCACCGACCAAGCCCATTCTCACGCAAGCAACCGGTAAGGAGGGATCGTGTAAGATAGGGATAACTTTTGGGGCTGAAAGAACGTGCACCGCGGGCATTTTCAAGTTCACCTCGCAGCCAAGCATCTGTGTGAATGCGGTGGCTGCGTTGCCAGCCCCGACGTTCATCATTTCACTCAAAAAATCCAACTGTTCCTTTGAAAGAACCAGTCCTTTGTCATTCATGTCAAAACCCCCTTTGGATTGACGATTGATGATTGGCGATTGTTTGGAATTGACGATTGAATATTGACAATTGAATATTGTTTATGATTGTTGATCCTCTCCAATTGACTATTGACTATTGTCGATTGAATAATGATTATTGATAAGAACCTTTTCATTTTTTGTCTCTTGCCGTTTTTCTGGAAGCGACGAAGATGGCCGTTAACTCAGCTGCTTCTTCTAATAGCGGTTCAACACGCTTTCTCTTCAATAATTCCTCATCAATAATAAATTCCAGCCAGAAACCTGATTCGTCAGTCTCTTCAATGACGATGCTCAGTTTTGATATAAATGAAGCTTTAGATTGTGCAAGACAGGCGGCCCTGTAGTTAGCGGCAACTGATGTGGCACATCGGATCAATTGTCCCTGGATATGCCTCCCAAGACTGTTTTCAGGTAAAGAAAAGGCCAGCTTCACGCAGCGATGGGCAAATTCTTTCGTCCTGTTCTTCAATTCTTCAGTTTTCGTTTTCTTCAATTCCCAGTGCTCACCAATAGTCAATAGTCAGTAGTCAATTCAATCACTTCACAACAGGCTCGGGATGTCCAACAGGAGTGCCACACGTCCGTCTCCCATAATCGTGCCTCCGGAGAATCCCTTGAACTGCTGCGCGATTGGATCAAACGGCTTGACGATATTTTCCATTTGATCCAGCACCGTGTCCACACCTAGGCCGATGAACTTATCGCCTCTGTGTATGATCACCCCAATGAGGTTTTCTTGGCCTTCTTCAGGCTGGATGTTCAATAGCTGGTGCAGGCCGAAAAAAGGCACAACCTCGTCGCGCAGAACCAACACCTGATCGTTCCGAATCTCTGTAATATCTTCAGGCTTGACCTCCATTATTTCTGAGACAATCTCGGAAGGGATTGCAAAGATATGATTGCCCAGGCCTACCATCAGCGTCTGTATAATCGCAGTAGTCAAGGGTAACTTCAAAGTAAAGCGCGATCCTTTGCCCTTTTGGGTGGCCACTTCGACGGTTCCACCCATCTCTCTGGCCGACGTTTTCACCACATCCAGTCCTACGCCCCGCCCAGACACATTTGTCACCTCTTGTGCGCCACTGAACCCGGGTCTAAAGAGCAGCTCCAAGACATCATTATCTTCTAGGGATTCGACTTCTTCAGGTTTTATAAAGCCCTTTTTGGCAAACAATTGCTTCACATGCACCGTGTCAATGCCGCGGCCATCATCCTCCACATCAATCAAGATATGCTTTTCAGCCCTTTTGGCGACGAGTTTGATGGTACCCGACTTCTTCTTTCCTTGTCTCTGCCGGGTCTCAGCAGGCTCAATGCCGTGGTCTATGGCGTTTCTGAGCAAATGGATCACCGGCTCGCTGATGGCGTCCAATACGCCTTTATCCAATTCTATTTCTCGTCCTTCAATAACAAGGTCTACTTCCTTGGATGCATCTCTGGCCAAATCGCGCACCATTCTGGGAAACTTTTGAAAGATCTCATCAACGGGCACCAGGCGGGCGGCGGACACGTTCTCCTGCAAGTCGCTGATCATCTGATCCATTGCCGACAGCGCGGCCTTCAGCTCTTTTTTTGCCGTGCCAGCGACGATATTATCAATGCGATTTTTGGTAATAATGAGTTCGCCCGCCAGGTTAAAAAGTGAATCCAGCAGGTCAACATGGACCCGTACGGTATGGCTCTTTTCAATAGTAGGGCTTTCAATTTTGGATTTTGGATTTTGGATTTTGGATTTGTTTGTGTCGATTTTGGGTTGCGGATTTTGGATTTTGGATCTTAGTTCCGCAATCCGCATTCCCCAATCCGCACTCGCTTTACTCTTGTTCTTCAATTCCGCACTCCGCACTCCGGACTCCGCACTCGCCTTACTCTTGCCCTTAGCCCGCTCCCTGACCATCGTTTCAAGCATGTCAACGACCTCGAACAGCAGATCGATGGCTTCTTGACTAACCCGCAGCTCCTTCTTGCGCATCCGATCCAGCAGGTCTTCGGAGATGTGGGCCAACTCCGCAATGTTTGAAAACTTCAGCATGGTGGATGAACTCTTAAGGGTATGAACAACCCTGAATATCTCATTTAGTCGTTCTGTTTGACCGTGATCTTTCTCCAGGGCAAGGAGCGCACTATTGATTTGTTGAAAGCCCTCTTTGGCGTCATTCAAGTAGTCATCCAGAAACATGGAGAAATCTATGTTGTTTTTGGCAGACATCTTTATATTCTTTTCAAAATGCTCTCGGCGATTTGGGGCAACGGCACGATCTCATCGACACACCCCAAGTCCACAGCAGCTTTCGGCATGCCAAAGACGACACAGGTCGATGGATCTTCCACAATCGTGCTGCCGCCGGCGGCCTTGATAGCCTTCATACCCTTGGCGCCGTCACTTCCCATACCTGTCAATAGGACCCCCACAGTATCACTGCCATAGGCCTTGGCGGCTGACTGCATGGCATAATCGACACAGGGGAAAACCGCATGGGATGACGCTTTCCTGCTCAAGCGTATTTTCTTAGCACCCCTGCGTTCAACGATCGTAGTGTGATATCCGCCGGGCGCGATCAAAACCTGGCCTGGACTTATGACTTTGCCTTTTCGAGCAGTTGAAATATTCAGGGAACATTTCCACTGGAGACTGTCCACAAAAGATGGCACAAATTCCGGGCCCATGTGCTGGACCACAATCATTGCTGCCGAAATATCGCGAGGAAGCATGGACAGGACCGTAGTCACACCTCTGGGGCCACCCGTTGAGGCCCCGATGACAACCACTTTTTCGCCCGTCAGTGTTTTAGGCCGGTGGCGTTGATACAATTCCTCCGGAAGCAAGAAATCCATTCTGCTAACATTGACGCTTGCTGCCATCTTGACTTTAGCAATAATCTCATTGCTCACTTTATCAATATCATAAGAGATGACGCCGGAGGGCTTTGATATGAAGTCCACAGCGCCATGACTTACAGATTTAACTGCAATTGCCGCATCTCTTTTGTTGAGTGCGCTCAACATCAATACCGGGGTTGGGCACTCAGCCATAATGTGCGCCAGCGCAGCAAGTCCGTCCATCACCGGCATTTCGATGTCAAGAAGTACCACCCGGGGATGAAGCTGCTTTACCTTTTGAATGGCGTCTTGCCCGTCAGCCGCAGTACCCACAACCTCTATTGACCTGTCTGATTCCAGAATGTGTGTCAGGGATTTCCTCATAAAACTGGAATCATCCACGATCAAAACCCGTACCAATTCGGAATACGGAGTGCGGAATTCGGCACTCGATTTACTCCCCATTCCCCGTTCCGCCTTCCGCATTCGTCAGGACTCTCTTGATCTCATCAACGATCTCTGTCTGCTTAAAAGGTTTTCTTACGTATCCGGAGGCACCGAGCTTGCGAGCCTCCTCCTGCTTTTCTTCCTGGCCGACTGCGGTAACCATGATAACCTTTCCCCCTGGATCCTCTTTCATAATAGTCCTTAATGCGGAAAGTCCTTCCATCCCTGTCATCAAGATATCTAAAGTCACCAGGTCGGGCTTGAGGTCTCTGTATAGTTCCACAGCTTCTGCGCCGTCCTCTGCCATGCCTACGACTTCGTGCCCGGCGTTTTCGACGATGTATTTCAAGGAACCCCTCATGAAAGAAGCGTCATCTACAATAAGAATTCTTGCCATTACTGTTCTCTCCTTTTATCTGTTTTTTTTGTATCCCGTCGCTGCGCAGGATCTACGTTCTTGCCCTTTGTGCCTGTCTGTTTTTTTGTATCCCGCTGTGGCGCAGCGTCTATCTCCTTGGTCTTAGCCTTCTCCACCGGTTTGCTCGCTTTGTCCATCAATCGTTCCGTCCTTTTGCCTGTGTGTTTTTTTGTATCCCACTGCGGCGGGGCATCTATCTCCTTGCTTTCGGCCTTCTCCGCCGGTTTGCTCGTTTTATCCATCATTTGACTGATTGTGCTCAGCTCATTTAATTCGGTTTTTGTCAATACCTTGTCCACATCCAGTAAAATAATCAGCCTGTTGTCAAGCATCCCCACGCCTGTTATATATTCTTCGGACACTGAAGTGGTGGTTGATTCAGGCACATCCTTCACCATCTCATCCGGAATTTTGATAACTTCTTCCACAGAGTCGACGACAACTCCAATAGGAAAAGCGTCCTGTTCCAATATAATGATACGCGTATCCTCATCATTTTCTTTTGTCTCTAACCCGAATTTGTGGCGAAAATTGATGACTGAGGCGAGTTGTCCACGAAGATTCATAATACCTTCAATATAAGGTGGGGCGTTGGGAAGCTCTGTTGTACCTACCACCGAGGTAATCTCCTGAACCCGCATGGCCTGAAAACCAAATTCCAGTGACTTCACGGTAAAAACAAGATATTGATCGGCCTCGAGCTCTTCCTCGTCAATATCCTCTTGCATGATTTCATCTGTCATGACTTGACCTCCATGCTTGCATTGCGGATTTATCGATTTTAGATTTTGGATTTTGATTCCGCATTCCGAATTCCGAAATCCGAATTCCGTTCATTCGGCATTGCGCCTGTCGGCTTGAGAACATTACCGAAATCCGAATTCCGTTCATTCCGCATTCGGGACATTGCGCATTCGTCTGGCCTCTTCCCCCACATTAAATCGTCCCACGGTTTGCTGGAGTTTTTCCGACATATTCGTAAGCTCTGTTGCGGTGCCTGTGAGTTCCTGCATCTTCGAGAGGACGCTTTTGGTACTCTCTGAGGATTGCCTGCTACTGGTCGATGTATCAGACGCAATCCCGCTAATTTTGTCCAAACCTTGTGAGACGCCATCGATGCTCTTTTTCTGCTCATCAGCAGCCACTGAGATTTCTTTCGCTGTCCTGGAACTATTCTCGATTGAGCGATTAATCTCTGCGAATGCTTCTGATGTCTGTTCAATTGAACGCCTTCCTATCTCAACATTTTCTGCCATGGTCTTAATCGTTGCAACGGTTCCTTCAGTCTCTTGTAAGACAGACCGTACCAGGGTCAATATGTTTTTTGTCTGCTCCTTGCTGTCAGCGGACAGGCTCTTGACCTCCTCTGCCACAACTGAGAAGCCTCTGCCATGTTTACCAGCACGAACTGCCTCTATTGCCGCGTTAATGGCCAGGATATTCGTTTGGCTGGCTACATCTCGAATGACGTCCACGATCTCTTGAATCTGTTCGCTGCTTTTACTGAGTGCTTCAATTCTGGCTACTGACTCTTTTGAGCCGGCCAGCATAAGATCAGTGTTCTTAATGGTTTCTTCCATGGCTTTACTGCCTTCTGTCGCCGCTTTGTTGCCTATTTCTGACATCTGGCCCATCTCTTCTGCCTTGGTCAAAGTATCGGAAGCGACCTTGCTCACCCCTTCACTCTCTTTGGACGCCTCCTCTATCCGTTGAGACTGAGCCTTTGCACCTTCGGCGATTTGCTCTGCCGCAGATGATAGTTGCGTGATCATGGCATTCATCTCTTGTCCTGCACTCAATAAATTCTGAGATACTGCGGCTATGTTGACTCCCGCCCCTGCGAGCTCCGTAACGATCCCTTGCAGACTGTCTATCGTGCCATTGATGCCCTTGATCATAGAAGCGAAGTCGCCAGCTGCCTCAGCGGTAATTAATCTTGTTAGATCTCCTTCACCTACCGCAGTCATTACGTTGTTTATGTCGCTGATAATCGAATTGAGACTATCAACCATCCCATTTATGGTGCTTTTTAACCCCAGGGTCTCGCCTTTAGCCTCCACCGTGATCTTCCTGGACAAATCACCGTTGGCCACTGCCGTGGTCACCTCAGTGATGTTTCTGACCTGATCCGTCAGATTGGAAGCCATCATATTGACGTTGGC
>JAUWXF010000194.1 GCA_030616475.1 Desulfobacterales bacterium | reverse complement strand
CCTCGTTCAGGACAATAACAAATTCATCGTCCACCTTGTACACAAAGACATCCGGGCTAATGTATTGGGGTTCTTCGTCACTGAACTGCCGGCCAGGTTTCGGTTCCATCCTGATTATAATCTCGACAGCAGAAAGGACATCACCAAGCCCAACACCCAGTGCCCGGGAAATCGCCTTGTAGTTCTTGTTCTCCAGGTGTTTAAGGTGATTCCTGATAATCGGAACAACAATGGAATCTTGCAACCCCAGCAGCCTCACCTGAATCAATAGACACTCGCTTAGATCTCGAGCACACACGCCTGGGGGATCAAAGGATTGCATCTTACTCAGGACGCTTTCCACCTCTGATGTGTCTGCCTCGGTCATGGTTGCAATCTCATCCACAGTAGCCTGAAGATAGCCATCCTTGTTGAGGTTGCCAATAATCGCACTGCCAATCCTTTCCTCTCGCCTGCTTGGATGGGAAAGCAGAAGTTGCCACATCAGGTGTTCATTCAAGGACTCTCGCCGGGCCACGAAATTCTCATATTCCGGGACCTCCCGTTTTTCAGCTTCGAAATAAACAGGCCCAGGGGTATTGTATTCTCCTAAGTAGTTAGACCAGTCGATATCTGCTTGAGCCGTTTCCTCCACGGTGACTGGCTCTAACGGAGGCGGCTCTTCGGGAGTCGTTATTGCCTCAGCATCCCCACCACCCTCGGCAGGGACCTCCTCAAGAAGCGGATTTTCCTCCATTTCTTCATTGATTGCATCCAACAGTTCGAGCCGGCACAATTGCAGAAGCTTGATGGCCTGCTGAAGCTGGGGTGTCATGACCAGCTGCTGGGTAAGGCGAAGTTCTTGTCTAAGTTCTAAGGGCATTATAGTGTGTTTGTTGTGTTCGTTCGTTGCGCTTAGATTAACCTAACCCGGACAAGCCGGAATTAGGGAATTGCGAATTGAGGAATTTAGGAATTGACGGAATGTTCCCTATCTTAATTCCTCAATCCCTCAATTCCTCAATTATTTGTCAGTATTGAGAAGGTAGTGTACTCATAAATATTTTTTGCCACAAAAAACACGAATTTCATAACTAACTGACCAAATAGACCTCTTGAGCCACGCTGCTTGGGGCAATAGCCTCTGGGGAGGTGCAGCCTTCAAAGACAGCCTCTATTCTGCCACAGACCAGAACTTGTTGTCAAACTCTCTGGCAGAACTGGACCACAACCTGAACTGCTACTGAAAGGTTGGTGACAGGGCTGCATTACTAAAAAGAGACTGGTCCAACATCACGGGACCATGGAGGCTATTTGGTAACTTTTTAGTTCTTTGAAAACATTGTCGCATACAGGCAATCCGATTCTAAACCGGCTCAAACTCGCGCATAAGTGAGCGTAAAGAAAGAAGCGGGCTCACTAATACGCTCAAACAGTGACCCGCTTTAGAATCGGATCACCTGTATGCTGGTTGGGCTCGCGTTTTCAGTGGGCTAAATTGATACGCTATTTGGAAGGACGAGGATCTGGTCAAAAAGTGCCTCGTGGTGTAATAAGGAGCTGTAAGAATAGGGGAAGTTCAGCTCCCACTAATGCAAAGGGAATCTTAGTAGCAAGGCAAGACACTCTTGGCGAAGTTCCTTTGTCGTACTGATAGTCCGACACATCTTCTTCCATTTTCTCTGGAGATCCAGATAGTAGTTGAACACATTGTACCGAGGTGCTGCATCGGTCCTCATCAAGAGAATGTTATTCAGAAACTCCCTTGCAGATTCTTCCTCATGGGCGTGCTGTGCCAGAATGGCACACGCCCGTGAAACTTTGTCCTCCAGGTCATCACCAAGAAAACTCCCGGGATAGGGCATCAATTCTTCGACAGAAACATAATCCATGTCCTCCATGAGGGTTTGCTGGCAGAGCTTTGCCCTTTCGTGGATGAAGCGGTATATATCCTGCCGGAGCCTCTTCCACAGGGGACGGAGTGGTGGAGGGGGATCGTGCACGATATACAATTGATTGTCAAAAAAGATAGGGAACCTGAACATCCTGGCATTGATGACATAGTCAATGTCTTCGCCCCGTGGAATACGGACATCAAAAGGAATAGTAGTAAAAAGGGGGCGTGTGAGTACAAGGCATCCGCCAAGTACCAGGGGGGTTAACTTGATGCGGGGTTGTGTCTCTACAAGGTGACAGAGTGCCTCATTCAGCAGACGTTCCAGATCCCAAAAGGTCTTCCATGGTTCGGGCTTTATGGTCCGGCGATAGGCCTTTTGCGGATCAACATAGTAACCCCCGACACCAGCAACGATCTTCCCCTCTATGCTCTTTCCCAGATGTTCCCTTGCCTTATATAGAAAAAGAGGATCATCAATATATTCGTCGTCATCGACAAAAACAACTTCTTCGGCATCCAGAATCTGGGCCGCGATCAGCCCCGTATTCCTGATGTTTGCATAGCCGTCTACACACAGGAAATCGAGGGCATCCTGATCACAAGAATCTCGGAAAATCTCTTGCATTCTTGCCACTATCGTACCGGGGAAAAGCAGGATCTTTATCCCGGTCTTGTCGGCCACCTTCCTGATGATCGGGGCCACCATTTGGTTGATTTGCTCCTGATTTTCCGGGGAATCGGTACCAGTGACCACCAGGACCCGAAAGTCCTTTTCTTTGAGAATATTCAAACTCGTCAATACTTTTTCAAGTCTGGAGCCTGTGTGACCAAATTGCTGGTCAAAGGATCTCTGATTCACGGATTGTGCTTCCATGGGAGCCACTTTTGTCCAGTAAGAGGGGATGACAATTAATGTGCTCATGGTGACAGTATGTTCATAGCAGTAGCCTCCAAAGTAGACGTAACCCGGATAAACCGGAGCCAACCAAGGATTGGTTTAAGCCTTGGGAAATAAAATCAAATCTAACTCGAACAAGTGCCTAAAGTGAACTAAAGTTGAAAGTGCCTAAAGTTAAGGAATGCGCTTTTAGCGCAACCTGTTTTTGAGACTGACCACGCCGAAGGCGTGCACATTAACTTTAGCTCACTTTAGACACTTTAGGCACTTTAGCTCACTATTAATCAATAAGTACAAAAGGTTACGTCACATAGACAATCTTTTGTCGATGTTGTGGCGCTAAGCGCCTACTGCATTAATTTACAATTGTTATTAATTTCACTCGCCTTTCTCTTAAGTGCCAGGGCAAAGGCATCCCCCTTTCTTGCACTCTCCCTCAGCCTTATCATCAAATCATAATAAAAGCGCCAGGCCTTTATCTGTTTGGCCACCCTGGTCTTGGTGCCTCGATAATATCGCTCTTGGGAAAATGCTATCTTACTCAACCGTCTTAGCCCCTCTTTTTGATAGATAATGTCCTCCCTGTTTCTTCCACCTTTCCCTGCTACAGATAAGACAAAACGTGTGAGGGCTAACAGCCCCGGGAAAGGCTGAATGAATGATGCAGTAAAAAAGTTGAGAGTCTTTCTCACATCTTCAAAATGCCATCCCTTAATTTCGCAAAGCGCTCGGGCTAAGTGAGAAAAATTCCATATTCTCTCCAAGTCATATATCTTCTTATAAGGCTCTGCTATCTTGATCGACTCGGAAGCAAAGGATTCTTTTTCGTGAATCATATGCAGACCAGGGAAATAGACATACCTGAGGAGATTCCCATCGTATTGGTCAAAAAGAACTGACAGGAGAAAAGCCTGGTCCTCGGCCCGGTGAACATGGGCGTCCACAAAAGGGGCATACCGTTCCAGCGCCTCTATCAAGAACCCGATGGTGCCGCCAGTAACAAAGGTGCGCATGTAGGGATATTCATTGAGTATCTTCAGTGCTCTCCACTGAACTTCGGGAGGAAAAGCCTCTCCCCGAGTAATCAGGGACTGGACTAGTGCTTGATAGAACACGCCGGCTTCCCCTTCCGGAATACTCTCAGGGACATCAGGAATGGAAATGTCAGGAAGGAACAGATCATCTTTGTCAATCAGTTCATTCAGATTGGTTAGGCTTCCTGCAAAACAACCCAGATATATGTCACGTTCGTTCTGATCCCGGGCAAGGGCGCCCAGGGTCGGGAGCGTAAAGGACTCCAGCCAGCACAACCCGGTTTCACGGTAGAATCGCTCGGCTGGAAAGCTTTGGTCTGTGTCGATCTTTATCACGGCTTTGACGCGGGGATCCATGAACTTGGCCAGAGAGCCAAAGGCCTTGAGAAAATTATAATGCATCGCATAGTATCCCTCGACACCAAGAAAAGAGAGATAGCCTTCTATTTCCTTATCCGGTATTTCCGGAAAATAACGCTTAGCAGCCGGCACCAGGACATCCTTGATAAGCTGCCTCACTTCGGCTTGGCTGTACAGGTACGGCTCCACAATTTTGAGCTCCGGAAGGATACCGCTCTTCACGGCAGCAGCATATTGGCATTTCAGCACTTCTCTGGCAGCACCGCCAAGCCGCATCCCTCCATGAGTGGGACTTATGGAAATATAGAGAGGAACTTTGTCTCCCTCTCTTATATGATCCTTCCGTGCAGTTTTCTCTATCTCAATCTCTGTGCGGAAGCTCTCCTCCAGTCTTCTCAAACAGAGAATAAACTCGCTGGCATGTAGCGCATCCCTGGTGGTCGCCATCTCCATAGGGTGATCAAAGTACCAGTCAACCGGCAATCCCATGACTGACTTAAGACTCTTTTCTGCCCATGCTGGAAGTCCCTCTGGAATAAGCGATTCACTTCTTGGTGGTGTGACCAGCACGTTGGTAGTAAAGACAACTTCCTTTATAGGGTCGGCAATGAAATTTTCATTATTTGCGATCACTCTTAGCCGATTCTGCCTCTGAATATCCTTTACAATGTCCTCTGCATCAAACTGGAACAGAGCCTTAGCGGCTAAGGAGTTAAAGATTTCCAATCTGGTCGCTTTCAGCCGATCCGGGTCCCCGGCCCGGATCACATCTTGTAGCAGCTTCACCACCGCACCATCTGACTCGAGCCGTCTTATGGTTTCTTCTTGGATGATTTCATAGAATTTCAGATAGGTCTCCTTTTCCTCACTGGACATAGCGCCTGGCGCGTCCAAGTAATCTCTCGCTCTTTGAAACAAAGGGTGTCCTTTTCCACAAAGGCATATCAGCATGGCGGCATTGATTTTCACTGACTCGATAGGAGGGGCTTCAAATTGCTGTGCCAGGTCAATCTTGTCTATAGCGTCCTTGTGGCCCAAGAAAGCAGACCAAAACTTGGCGATCAGTTTTTTCAAATCAGTATCCGACATAGTAGTCCTGCTACAAAAAGAGATGAAGCCAAACAGCAACATCTCCCGTTTGGTTCTTATGGTCCTAAATCACAGATTGCCAGAACCAAAACCCATCAATAACGATTTTATTGCAGATTTGTGACTGAAAGCACAACGCTTGTCAAACTCTTGGGCCAAAGGATTAGGGCAACGTCAAGGTAGATCCTAAGTTGTCGAATTAGAAGGATTGCACAGACGCTTAAATCCGAAATCCGAATACCCGCCTGCCAACGCCTGAGACAGCATTCAGCTTATGTGCCGGCATCCCTGGCAATGGCGGGCAGGTCGAAATCCGAAACAATTTCAAAATCCGAATATCAAATGACCAAAACATT
>JAUWXF010000133.1 GCA_030616475.1 Desulfobacterales bacterium | reverse complement strand
TGCCAGAGACCTGCCCGCCATTGCCGTGTGTGCAGGCATTGCAGATGTCCGGCGACCGTGGCGTTGGCAGGCGGGTGCCGGCACATAAGCTGAATGCTGTCTCAGGCGTTGGCAGGCGGGTATTCGGATTTGCGGCTGACGCCTTGAAAACAGTACGGATTTGTTTTCTGCCAGAAAAAACACGAATCTCATGATTAACGGACTAATGTAGTCTGTTGGGTTTACCGTGGACCTCCAAGCAGAAGATAAAGGAGCGCCATTCGAATGGCCACGCCGTTGGTAACCTGTTCCAAGATAACCGAGTAAGGACCCTCTACAACCTCAGGTGCTATCTCAATGCCCCTGTTAATTGGTCCGGGATGCATGATCAGGATATCTTCCTTTGCTCCAGCAAGCTTTTCCTCAGTCAATCCGTAACATTGTGCATATTCCCGCTCAGAAGGAAATACAAATGCGTGCTGGCGCTCTTTCTGAATACGCAGTACAATAATCACATCAGCATCCTTGATCGCTTCCTGAACACGATACCTGACAAGTGCCCCTAAAGTCTCAACCCCCATCGGGATCATGGTGGGTGGGCCGGCCAGGATAACCTCTGCCCCCATCTTGATAAAACCGACAATATTAGAGCGGGCCACACGGCTATGGGCAATATCACCGATAATGGCAATCCTGAGTCCGGCAAGGCGGCCCTTTTTCTCCCGGACAGTCATCATGTCCAGGAGCGCCTGCGTGGGGTGGGCGTGCATACCGTCACCGGCATTTATTATAGAGGCCCGGACCAGCCGGGCCAGCATGTGGGGCGCCCCTGCGGCACGGTGGCGGACAACAATGGCATCCGGGTTCATGGCTTCAAGGTTCTTGGCAGTGTCAATTAAGGTTTCACCCTTGGCAATGCTGCTCGTGGAGGCCGAAATACTTACCGTATCAGCACTTAGCCTTTTTGCTGCAATCTCAAAGGAAGTTCTGGTTCTGGTACTCGGCTCATAGAAGAAGTTGATAATGGTCTTGCCGCGCAGCGTCGGCACTTTCTTAATGGGACGGGTCGATATCTCTTTCAGGGTTTCCGCAGTATCCAGGATGGCCTGAATCTCCTCAACGGAAAGACTCTCCATATCGAGAATATCTTTCTTGGCAAGTCTCATAAGTTTCCCCAAAAAAAAGCCCCTTTACCCTAAATGGTAAAGAGGCTTACCCCAACTGCTGTACTACAGTCCACAATCATTGAATTGCTGTCCTCCCGGCAACGAAAACCGATTTCCCAATAGCATCGAGACTTTGAATAAGTCAAGCCAAAAAAAGATGAGTTCTGCCTATCGCCATGGCTTTGCGTGTGGAGGCAAGGGTTTTGAAAGGGCTTCTAGTGTATGAGTCGTCCCAATCGCCTCCACCTTATCCCCGTGTTTTCCTTGTCCCATGACCAATAGATAATAAAGGCCTTTCCTTTGACCGCTGACAGGTTCACGAACCCCCAAAAGCGGCTGTCGTAGCTATGATCGCGGTTGTCTCCCATGACAAAGAAGGAATTGGGGGGGACGGTGACAGGACCTAAGTTGTCGCGCGGGCGAGCCCCACCCGGGATAAAGTGGTGGTCCAGATGGGTGCCATAGGGATCCTCAATGGGCTTGTCATTAATGTAGACCTTCTTGTTGCGGATTTCAACTGTATCGCCTGCCACGGCAATGGCCCGTTTTATGAAATCTTTCTTGGGGTCTTCAGGGAATTTGAATACCATGATGTCCCCCCGTTTAGGTTCCTTGACAGGGATAAGGGTAATGTCTGAAAATGGAAACTTTATACCGTATATGAACTTATTTACCAGGATATGATCCCCGACTAAAAGGGTCGGCTTCATGGAACCAGAGGGGATCTTGAAGGCCTGTACGACAAACGTGCGGATAAAAAGGGCAAGTACGACGGCGATGAGGATCGCCTCTCCATATTCCCGAAAGATGTTCTTTTTTGCCCGGACAGTACTCTCGGACGAGTTGTTTTCTTTCAATGTTATTGATTACCTTTCTTCAAACCGAAGCAAGATACCCGATGCCCGATACCCGATGCCAGTGGCTCGGTGTTTTTCTTTTTGGCATCGTGCATCCAGCATCGGGTATTTGGTATCTATCACCTGCTACGCCGAGGGGAGCAACTGCTGTGGCTCACCCAGGGTAAACTTTCCTTTCTGTATCCATTTCTTCAGGGTCTCTGCAATCTCCCTTGCCCGAACCACACTCGAAAGAGGCACGGTCGGCACGTCCTGGCCGTTGAATCGGATGGTGCCGCTTTTAAGCTCGGTGTAGCTGACCCTGCCATAAGACTTTGATATACCATGTGGATAGTCGTGTCCATAGTCTACAATCCGGGTAAAGATTTCATCATCCGAAATGCCCGTGAATTCTGCAATCTCTTCATTTAGAATCGGGATGGGCACACCCAAGCCGACTGCCAATGAGCAGCCGTAGCCTTGCATACTCACACCCACGAGCCACTTTGGCTTCATCTTTTTCAGGTCTCCCATTACACACAGGGTACCGGCCGGGGTAAGGGGAATCCCCTTCTTGGTTCTTTTGACCCGGGCCTTGTGCTGGGTCCCGTGCCAGGTGACAAACCCCTGGCCTCCCCCAAGGAAGATCTTTGTGCCTATGCCGATCGTCATGTAATACGGGTCGTTCATCAGCGGGCTCAGTTGTCCGGCAGAGCAATAGTTTGCGTTTCCTGCATTGGGACGAAGCGTGCCCATATAGGTGTAGATGGTCCTGTTACTTAGGTTTATTGCACAGTTATAGTTTTGATATGCATTCCTTGGGTTACACAGGGTGGCCTGTGGGAGGGTCTTCAGGGTAACATCCTTTTCGACGGCTCGATTGGGATAACAATCAGTTCCATAGGCAGTTGCCCTCAGGTGAACAGTATTGCGGGCAACAAGGTCTTGAATCACATGGCCACCACCATATTTGAATTCTCCAGGGTGCACCTTATTCAGGGGATCTTCCTCACATGGCTCAGTGGCCCCGATATAGCAATCCACAGCAGCTATGCCTGCGTATGCCGGGACATTGTTGAGCCAGACCTTTGAAGCCTTAATCCCGGGGACAGAGTGACCAAAATTGATAAAGGCCCCGGATGAACACATGGGGGCAAAGGTTCCGGTGGTAACAATATCCACTTCGCGGGCCGTCTCTACCGGGCCATTTTTTTTCAGGATGCCAATAATTTCTTCAGCCGTGACCACAACGACCTTGCCATCCCTGATCTTCTGGTTGATTTGCTGGTAAGTCTTTTGGACCTTATGGTGCTTCATGGCTTATCTCCCAGGGAAAGTGCCTAAAGTGCCTAACCCGGACGAGCCGGAATTGAGGAATTGCCTGCCCGCCAGTGCCAATAAACAAAGTGCATACCACACATGAGCTGCCAAGCGAGTGGCAGGCGGGCGAATTGAGGAATTGAGGAATTCAAGATCAAACAAATTACCTTAAATTCGCAATCCCCAAATCCCCAAATCCCCAAATCCCCAAATCCCTGAATTCCTGAATTCCCAAATTCCTGAATTCCTAAATTCCCCAATTCCCTCACTTTAGCTCACTCTATCTGTTTAATCCCATCAAGCTTATCCGTGATATTGTGTCTTATCCAATTTGGGTCCCACCATTCTACTGGATTAACAAAGGTATGGCCAACTATCATCGCATAATGGAGATGATCGCCTCCGGCCAACCCTGTAGTCCCTGTAAAACCGATTACATCTCCCTTGGAGACCACCTGATCTCTTGCAACCTCGATTCGGCTGAGATGTCCGTACATGCTAAAAAGGCCGAAACCATGATCCAAAAGGACAGTGTTACCATAAATACCCAGGTATTCG
Organism: Desulfobacterales bacterium; assembly: GCA_030616475.1. Classification (GTDB taxonomy): domain Bacteria; phylum Desulfobacterota; class Desulfobacteria; order Desulfobacterales. The sequence goes on along the minus strand of JAUWXF010000133.1, from coordinate 5,524 downwards.
GCAAATGCAACACGTCCATTGTTGGCAGCAGGCACTCGCGAGCTGGCGGTGGCGGCCAGATCTATTCCAAGATGAACTTGCTCATCCACAGTTCTGCCTTTGTACTTATATGTGCGATGGTCGGCAAACCCGGCCTTTCGGGCAGAGCGTGGGAGCCTGAGAAACGGACCTTCCCAGTATTGCTTGGGCTCGCTCTTTTTGCAGGCATTTTTCAGGGTCATGTCACTGGCATGGCGTAGATCCCTGTTGACTGCTATGAATTTGTCAATGAGCGATGCTGAACGTTTTTCTATGCTTAAGGCATGCTCAAACTCAGGCAACTGCCGCCTGAGAAAGGCATCCGAGATAATGATAGCGTCTTGTTTGAAATTTCTTGAATTGATATGATAGGTAAATCCGGTCTGGCCCGTATTGCCGGCCGCATCTACAGCCTTCAAATAGAGCCGTGATTCCGGCCCCTTATCATAGGGTATGGCAAAATAGGCAATGCGGAGATTGGGATCGCTGAAGAACCCGGTATAGCCCGGGAAAAAACTGTCCGCTACCCGGACACCATTCACAGTACCGGGTTCGGAGATTCGGTAGATGGCCAATCCAGCGCCCCCTTGATTGAGATTGTGGGCGTGGGTAAGGACGTCAATGGTCGGAGGCTGGGTATCGATCAGGGTCTTGTGTTCCGTATAAGTCCGATTTCCAGCCCGCCAGTCTCGATAAGAATAGTCCCACGCAGCTGTCCTGAGAAGCGCCTCTCCATCGGAAAGACCGAGTGCATCTACTTTGATCTCAACGGAAATGCGTTGCTTTTGTACCACACCCCCTCCCAAGAAGCCCTTGGAGGGAAATGCCTGATCAAGGAGGACCCTTTCCTTTCCCTGTTGAAGAATCGCTATCCATACCCTGCGGAGCCCACTTTTTTGATCAGAGGCATACCCTTTCAGGGTGTAAGATATGCCTATGGTATGGATGGGAGTCTCTATTTGAAATACGGGCATTTCCCCTTCAAGCCTCATGACGATCATCCGTACCAACGGAATCGCCAGCCCGCACAAAAGAAGTGCAATCAGAATATATAGAGGCTTTGAAAGCTTAGATTTGTTCTCGGCCATAAATTGTATTCCAGTATTCCCTGCGGGGCAAAGCCCCTAACCTCAGTGTTGCCTTGTCAAATTGTAACATTTTGGTCTTTGAAAACATTATCGCATACAGGCAATCCGATTCTAAACCGGCTCAAACTCGCGCATAAGTGAGCGTAAAGAAAGAACAGGGAGTAGCTTTTGTAAGTAACCTCGATTATTGCGGATATCATTTAACCCTTAGAAAAAATATGTCATTTTGCTGTTCTTTCTTAACGCTCACTAATACACTCAAACAGTGACCCGCTTTAGAATCGGATTGCCTGTATGCTCGTTAGGCTCGCTTTTTCAATAGGCTAAATTGATTCGTCAAATTGAAGCGGACCATAGCAGTTCGTTAGTGAAGAATCAAGGTTGTTTTCTTATGCTGATTCTTGACATTTGCTGGAACGTAAGTTAGGATTTTTTTAAAAAGCTTCGAGATGCTTTGAATGAGACACATTGTTAACGTGGGAAAAATTGCCATTGGGCAGGAAAATCCTCTGGTCTTGATTGCAGGACCGTGTGTGATCGAGACCTTTGATGCCACCATGGAGACAGCGGCCTTTCTGAAGGATCTAACCGATGAACTTCAAATCCCTTTCGTATTCAAAACCTCTTTTGACAAGGCTAATAGGACCTCGCTCAGTTCGTACCGGGGGCCGGGGTTGTCCAAAGGATTAGAGATCATTTCTGCTATCAAGGACAAGCTTGGCGTACGGGTAATTTCTGATGTACATCGATTTCATGAGATTGCCCCTGCCGCCCAAGTCCTGGATATACTACAGGTTCCGGCCTTCTTGTGTCGGCAAACCGATTTCATCCTGGCTGTTTCTGAAGCCGGAAAACCTGTCAACATCAAGAAAGGGCAGTTTTTGGCACCATGGGACGTTGAGCATATTATGGAAAAGGTGGTTTCCACCGGTAATCGTCAGGTCCTGGTGACCGAACGGGGCACCACTTTCGGTTATAACAATTTGGTGGTTGACTTCCAGGGCCTGGCTATCATGCGGGGGCTGGGGTGGCCCGTGATATTCGACGCCACACACAGCGTCCAGCTTCCAGGGGGTGCAGGAAAGACCTCAAGCGGACAAAGGGAATTTGTGCCATTGATGGCCAGCGCCGCTGCTGCTGCTGGCGTGGACGGAATCTTCATTGAGGTTCACAAGGATCCGGAATGTGCCCTTTGTGATGGTCCTAACTCCCTGGCGTTACATAGCGTGAGGCCGCTTCTGGAGCAGCTGAAGGCAATACGTAAGGCCGTATTATCAAACGAAACTTAGGGGCTTTGCCCCAATTTGGAATGTTGGACACGAAGTTTAATGTTCTCGAGCTGTGAGGTGCAACCTTGCGCCAAATTCGAAACTCGAAGCACGAAATCCGAAACAAATACGAATGACCGAAATACAAAATCTGAAAACAAATACAAGGGATAAAAGCGCAAAATCGAAAACAGAAGAGATTTATGAAGCTTTTCAATATGCAGTTTTGAAAATTTGATATTTGAATTTTGGATTTGTTTCGAATTTCGACATTCGAATTTCGGATTTATTCTGAAGGGCGTAAAAATTTTCGAATGCTTCCAAAGGCATAGAGGGTTGTGGATGTCAAAGGTCAAGACAGTCCTGTATTGTTTGATAGGCCTGATGGTTGGGGGGATCGGGTTTGGGTTAGTAAGTTATCATCGTCTCAAGGAGGAGCCCAGGGCCTTGCTTTCGGTCCTGCCAAAAAACAGAGATGTGAGCCTAAATCATATTCACCACGTCGCAACTCGAGACGGAGTCAAGGAATGGACGCTTGATGCCGAGTCAGCACAATATCAAAAGGCAGATAATAAGACCTTCTTCAAAGAAATTTTTGCCACTTTTTTTCTCAAGCATGGTAAAATCATACATGTTAACAGTCGTGACGGGGTTCTTTTGACCGATACCAAGGATATAGAGGTTTGGGGGGATGTGGTCGTACGAAGTGGTCCATACGAGTTGAATACTGACAAGCTACGCTACGAACATAAGACCCAGACCATTTCCACGGACACGCCGATTGTAATCAAAGGAGATCGCATGGAGATCACAGGCGACAGCATGACCTTTAATCTTGAAACAGAACAGGTTGTTGTGTGGGGCAGAGTGAAGGCTGTCCTTGAAGGATTGATGATTGATGATTGATGATTGACGACTGATGATTGGTGATTGAGGACTGATTATTGTTTTTAGATTTTCAATCGACAATCGACAATCGACAATTAGAGGCTTTGCTATGAAGAGGCTTGTCCATACGAAATCGGCTCTATTGATTATCTTGCTGTGCCTCGGATATCAGGCTGCTCCTGTGTTAGCCGGGTCCCAGGTGACAGAGTCCGAAAAGCATGGGGAGGCTGAAACTGCCATACGCATTACCTCCGACAGGCTGGAGTCGGACCATGAGATGAGGTGGGTGGAGTTTATAGGAAACGTCATGGCTATACAGGATGACGTTGTTATTACGGCTGATCGCATGAAGGTTTTCTATAAGTCTGGTGGACATACGTCAATGGGGGCTGGCACGATTGAGAAGATCATCTCTCAAGGCAATGTCAAGATCGTTTTTGACAATGAGGCCAATACGGCTGTGGCGGACAAAGCGGTTTATTTGGCTGACCAAAAGGTGCTGGAGCTCAGCGGAGGAGACCCAAGGGTGTGGTCTGGTAAGAACATGGTCCGGGGAAAAAAGATCACGCTGTTTCAAGCTGAAAATCGAACTCTGGTGGAAGGGGACGGCAAAGACCAAGTGGAGGCAACTCTTTATGTCAAAAAAGGGGGTGGCTTGACGAAGTAATGGCGAGCTTGGTGACTGAGGATTTAGTCAAGATTTACAAACGCAAACGTGTGGTTGACTCGGTCACTCTTGAGGTAGAAAGCGGGAGTGTTGTGGGGCTCCTTGGTCCCAATGGGGCCGGAAAGACCACAACCTTTTACATGATCGTTGGGCTCATACGGCCTGATAGCGGGAAAGTCTTCCTGGATGGGGAGGAGATCACTTCATGTCCCATGTATGTTAGGGCGCGCAAGGGGATCGGATATCTTCCACAGGAGGCTTCGATTTTTCGAAAGTTGACTGTGGAAGACAACATCCTGGCAATTCTGGAAACCCTTCCTCTTGCCAGGTCTGAGCGGTACGGCCGCCTCAGGGAACTCCTTGAAGAATTGAATATCGGGCATTTGGCAGGACGTAAGGCTTATACCTTATCGGGCGGGGAACGACGCCGTGTGGAGATCACGCGAGCCCTTGTAACCACACCATCATTTATTCTCCTTGACGAACCCTTTGCCGGGATTGACCCCATCGCCGTGATTGACATACAAAAGATCGTCGGACAGCTTAAGGAGGGAGGGATTGGGGTGGTCATATCAGACCATAATGTGCGGGAGACCCTGGGAGTTTGTGACAGGGCCTACATTCTGAGCGAAGGCGTGTTGATTGAATCCGGGCCTCCGGAGGCTATTGCTGCAAGCAGCGTGGCCCGAAAGGTGTATTTGGGGGAGGGCTTTAGACTGTAATGGCTTTGGAACTTAGACAACAACTTCGCCTTACCCAGCAACTGGTCATGACACCACAGCTTCAGCAGGCGATCAAGCTTCTGCAATTGTGCCGGCTAGAACTGTTGGATGTAATCAATCAGGAAATAGAGGAAAACCCAGTTCTTGAGGATGGGCCAGAGGGGGTGCCTGCTGAGGGTGATGCTGGTGGTGAGCCGATAATTGCGCCGTCAGAGCCGCCTCCCTTAGAGCCAGTCACCGTGGAGGAAACGGCTCGAGCAGACATCGACTGGTCTAACTATTTGGGGGAATACAATGCACCTGGGTACGTCCATTTTGAAGCTGAAAAACGGGAAGTCCCTGAATATGAGAATTTCGTGGCCCGGCGAGAGTCCTTGAATGAACACCTGATGTGGCAACTTCTGCTTTCCCTTCCAAGCAGGAGAGATGAAAGGATTGGCAGTGCGATTATTGGCAACCTCAACAAGGATGGCTATCTTCAGGCTACTGTGGATGAGATTGCAACCATGACCGAGGCAGACACCTCAGAGGTGGAAAGCGTCCTGGGCAAGATGCAATCCTTTGATCCACTAGGCGTGTGTGCTCGAGATCTAAGCGAGTGTCTATTGATTCAGGTAAGGCAACTGGGGTTGCAAGATTCGATTGTGGTTCAGATTATCCGGAATCACCTTAAGCGCCTCGAGAACAAGAACTACAAGGCGATTTCCCGCGCCCTGGGTGTTAGTCTTGATGACGTGTTTTCTGCCGTCGAGATTATAATCAGGATGGAACCGAAACCTGGCCGGCAGTTCAGTGACGAAGAACCCCAATACATTAGCCCGGATGTCTTTGTGTACAAGGTGGACGATGAATTTGTTATTGTCCTGAACGAGG
>JAUWXF010000335.1 GCA_030616475.1 Desulfobacterales bacterium | reverse complement strand
TTAATCGTCGCTTTTGGTACCGGCAAGCATTTCATCGATTATTAAGAGCCTGTGTAACAACTGAAACTATCAGTCGCTCAGAACTAATGGGGTAAATACACCAACTGCCTTGTGTCCATATTCCATTGTTATATTTATAATTATCGATGGAGGTATTGTCATGCAAACAGTCACAGTATCACCAAAATTTCAAGTCGTTATCCCGAGAACAGTAAGGGAATCTTTACGACTTCGTCCTGGTCAAAAAATGCAAGTCGTAGAATATGACGGGCGAATCGAGTTTATCCCGGAACGAGATATTACAGAACTTCGCGGATTTCTCAAAGGCATAAACACGGAATTCGAACGGGAGGAAGATAGAGTATGAATATCGTTGATTCTTCCGGCTGGCTCGTATACTTCGCAGACGAACCGAACGCTAAACACTTCCTGGTTCCATTGAAAGATACGGCCTCGCTTGTCGTCCCGGCAGTAACGATCTATGAAGTCTTTAAAGTTGTTCTTCGTGAATCTAGTGAGAATGAAGCGCTTCAAGTTGCTGCTGCCATGCAAAAAGGAACAGTCGTGGATTTAACAGTCAAGATAGCGATTGCTGCTTCAAAGCTCAGCCTACAATATCGTCTTCCAATGGCGGACAGTATTATCCTCGCAACGTCGAAGTTATTCAAAGCCAAAATCTGGACCCAAGATTCTGATTTCAAGAATATTTCTGGAGTGAAGTACTTTCCGAAGAAATAACAACGGGGCGGGTATTGGGGACGTTCTCAACATTTAAACTTTGGGTTGCTATTAGGGAACTATTAGGGGACCTTGCTTTATGTTGCTGATGATTGATAACTGTGGAAGTTTGGAAACGCTCTTTAGTTTTACAGTTTCTAAGTAATCCTTTTAGAGCCGGTTCATGATGGCAAGAAAATCGAAGATAGATGAAGATTGTAAGGAATTGAGCGTTGTGAAGAGGAATGATTATGAACCGGGTCCCTGAGTTCTACTTGGGGCAGCTTTGCAAACAGCCAGAAACGCAGCGGAGGAGGTTACAATGACTAGTTTTAGGGATCGTATTATTCGGGCTGGCAAGCTAGATGTTGATTTGTATGAAGAGGTTGAAGCTGACAAGGGGGCAATGCGTCAGGCCATGGGGGTTGTTGTTCTATCCAGTATAGCAGCTGGAATAGGAACCATTGCAAGAGGAGGGCTTGGCGGGATGTTGATAGGAACGATCTTCGCCCTTATCGGGTGGTATGTCTGGGCCTATCTCACTTACTTTATTGGCACGAAGTTCCTCCCAGAACCACAGACCAAAGCAGATCATGGTGAATTGCTTCGCACTATTGGCTTTTCGAGTTCTCCGGGCTTGATCCGAGTACTAGGTATCATCCCAGGGCTGGGCCACGTGGTTTTTCTAGTAGCCTCAATTTGGATGCTGGTGGCAATGATAATTGCGGTTAGACAAGCCCTTGATTATGAGAGCACATTACGGGCTGTGGGGGTTTGCGTGATCGGTTGGATCATTCAAGCAT
>JAUWXF010000351.1 GCA_030616475.1 Desulfobacterales bacterium | reverse complement strand
TTTCGTTCGGTAATGTCTCGTAAGGTGTGGACACTGCCCATAGGAATACCGTTCCGATCCAGATAAGTGGCTACGCTTATACTGACATCAAGGATCTTCCTTTGCCTGGTGTATCGACGGCTCTTAATGCCAGAGAAACTTTCTCCCGCGAGCACCTTATCAATCATCATCTGAGTCTCAGGCCAGTTCTCCTCTGGGACATAGTCTATTCTCTTGCCCAAAACCTCCTCCGGGGTCCACCCAAAAGCCTTGGTGAATGCCGGATTTAAATAGATAACCTTGCCCTTCGTGTCGTAAGCAACAATAGGATCCGGAGACGCCTCCAGAACCGTACGATATTTCTCCTCACTCTCCCGCAGCCTCTCCTCCGATTCCCGCAGCGCCTTCTCGGCCAGCTTCCGTTCCCTTTTTGACGCTTTTTGATCAAGAGCATTCTTGACTGCTTTTGACAATTCTTCATGCTCAAAGGGCTTTCTAATGTAGTCAAAGACCCCTTTCTTCAAAGAGTCTATTGCAGAGTCCGAAGAAGCATGCCCAGTAATGACAATGACGAAGGTCTCTTGGGCTTGGCTTTCAATATGATCCATGATTTCGGCACCGTTAATGTCAGGCAAGACCAAGTCCAGCAGCACAAGGTCAAAGTCGTTTTTTGCAAGGGCTTCTAAAGCTTCCTGACCATTATGCCTTATTTGGATTTCATACCCATCGTTACCTAATAGAACCTTCAAGCTATCGCACATGCGGGGCTCATCATCAACTATTAGGATTTTCGGCACATAAGACATGAATACCTCCAAAGCTAAGCGTCTAACCTTTCACCTTGACTCTTTTGTTCCAATTCTTCATATGTTGGGTTTGTAACCGTTCACGGGTTCAGACGATTTGAGTATCGAGACACCCCACCGCCTTTTTTGACAGCATAAATCATGCCGTTATGGCAGAGACAGATAATTCACCATAATTTCAAAAGATTAGAGGCCGTTCTTCAAATGTCTGAATGCCGAATTACTGGTGAATTTGATTTGTGCTCTGGCGCTGTGTCAGGTTATTGACCCTTATTTCAAAATGGCAATTTGAAATAATACTGTATTTCATCCATTTTGCACCAGCATTGAAATCCGAAATTCGAATATCGAAGCACGAAACAAATTCAAATGACAGAAATCTCAATGACAAAAACGGAA
>JAUWXF010000343.1 GCA_030616475.1 Desulfobacterales bacterium | reverse complement strand
TACTTGGAGATGAATCTTGATCTTATCAGGGCCATTGACAAATGGGCGGGCATCCCGGCTTGCTTCTTTGTTTCCCTTGCATACAGAATCCTTGACCGCCTCAAGTATGGGCGAAGGCATGAACCGCAGCAGGGCACGACATCCAGGAAGATGCTCTGTACTTTACAATCCCCACCAACACATGGCCAGGAACTTTCTGGCCTTAGTCAAATCGATTGAGCGAGAGGGCGAATATCCACTTACAAAAGAGGCAATTTCAGAACGGTGTATCGACTTTACCGATAAGACTTCGTTCAAGGATTTGCTCGATCTGCTGAATCTGGCCGATGTGCTGGTCACGGCTGACGGGGGTACTGCCCACTTTGCGGGGCTGACCGCAATCAAGAGCATCGTCCTGTTCGGGCCGGAGACCCCTGCGCTGTACGCCCCGCTTGGCCAGCATACGACTTGCCTGTTTGCTGGATTAGCCTGCTGCCCGCGTCTTTCAGCCTATAATCATCGAAAAACCAGTTGTACTGATCCCAAGTGCATGAAAGCGATCACGGTTGATCAGGTTTTCGAGATTACATCGGTATTCTTGTCCGATCCTCTACAAGGCCTTCAAATTGCCTAAAATTCCGAAATCTAACGTATTTTTCCACGGTGTAGGAGATACCCTCCAGATTGAAACATAGAGCTTACAAGTAGTTAGGTCCATCTCTTCAAATTGTCCTGGCCCTTCTGTAGGGATTTCCCTTCATAAAACTTCCTCCAAAATTCGACTCCGTACAAAAAAAGCCTTTAAAATCAAAGAAATAGGTGACCGATCCTATTTGGCATATCGCTTGCTAAATTAAAGCTAATAGGGCTTCGCCGCAATTGCAAATATTGGAATCTAATAAAGTCGCAACGGGGTTTCCGGGATTACCAGTTACGTATGAGCAGGTAATTTCCCCAAAAAATCACTCAAATTGTGTCGATCCTGTCTAAGATAAATGTGAAAAGGAGGTGATCTGGAAAATGTGAGGGCAAATCTGTAAGCCCAAAATAAGAGGTCAAATCGGCGGTCCAAAGAAGGAGAGTCCAGGGGCTTCCCCAATTAAACGCCTCGGATCTCTACAACTTATTGAAATCGTAGATTTGTGTGGCTATCTATTTATGCCATCCACAGGGAGTGATGGAGTACTGCTCGAACACTCCAATTGGGGCGAAGCCCCAAAATTCGGCAATGTCACCTGGTTGTTGTTAGCTCATTGGGTGCGCCAACATTTCACCCAGTGGCCAAACGCAATCGATTATTTTTGCGGCCATTGCCGGTGTTCTTCTGATTTTATTGTTGTCTGCGTCTTTG
>JAUWXF010000305.1 GCA_030616475.1 Desulfobacterales bacterium | reverse complement strand
GGCCCAGACCCTGGCCCAGACCGGGTTTTTCTCTCCGTGGCATTGTCCAGCTTCTGTCGCGCCAGGGCGGGCCGGGTTTTTCTCCACTGGGCATGGTCCAACTTCTGTCGCACCAGGGCGGGCTTTACGCCCGACCGATGTCTTGTTGTTGAACATAGCACGAAATTTTCTGCCAGAAAAAACACGAATTTCAGAACTAAGGAACTAAAGTTAAGGAACTAAGCTCGCTTTTTGATGCGGCAAGTACTTAGGAAGAACGGAGTTGCATGTCAAGGGAAAACGATGGCATAAGGTCAAGAACTTGTCGGTTTATGCCATCGACAATGCCCTGGAGCCATCTGGTCCCCTCGGCCGACCAAGTGGCATCCAGCCCCTGTATGACTCCCACGTAGTCAGAGCCCTTTTCCCTGACGGCTCTTTCGATCTGTTCCAGGAAAGGTTCCCGGCAAGACGGATCTCCTGCATCCTCCCGACTTTTGGCGAATACGGCCTCAACCTCCTGCCATCTGTCAAAAAGTTCCTGTTTTTGTCTTAGGAGCTCTTCGCTCACTTTACCTTTCATGACACTTTGATACCTTTTGGCAGACTCGGGCATTTTGCCGGACAACGCTTTAAGGCGCTTGATTCGCTCATTCAGGGCCATGTCCAGCTTATCCAAAACACCTTCGTACAGCATCTCACCCATGGAGTCGCCTCTCATGAACCGGGAGCGAACCGATACATACCAATGCTTAAGTGCCACAAGGTTTGCGATGTAGTTGATGTTGTTGATTACCCGAGCCTTAACGTGCCAATATATGCCCGGATGAAAATCCGAGACCAAGTCAGTCTTTCCAACAGCGTTGCTCCGCAAGCCTTGAGCCAATACAAGCTGGTGGTCATCAAGGACGTCTCTACGACAGACCACCCCTGCCGCAATGACCGTCCCGTATCCCAGCCGCAACGGGCCCACCATGCCGCCTTGCCCCCCCAGAAATATCGGAGGCTGATTGAGCATCACACCCCGAGGCACATCGCCAATCAATGAAGCGGTGGCTTTGTCCTGATTTGGGGTATAGTTGAAGTGGACGTAGGAACTGCCCACCTCGCTGTGATTCTTCCGGCTGGTTCCGCCTGCCATGAGGCAATCGCAGAAGTTTATGAGGCTCCCCAGGGTGACAAAGGGCAAAAGGATGGTGTGCTTGAGACCAACCGTGTGGGCGCCGTTTGCTTCTTCTTCAAGAATGCATCCATCTCGAACCTGGGCCCCATAGCCCATGTTGGCCTTTTCAAGGAAAGCAGATCGCCGAAAAAATCCGCCTTTTAGTTCGACGCCCGGTCCGATCTGGCAATCCTCGACCGTCACCGGCCCCTCATAACCAAGCTTGACACCGGACATGATCAGTGTCTTTTCGCCAAAGATCTTGCAGCCCGGATAAATAACCACTCCATCGCCTGCAATGCGATCCGGTTCAACCTCATCTCCGATCAGCACGCTCTCGGGGTTGGGTACTGCAACCCCTTTTCGCATAAGCTGTTCTACTTTCTCCCTGGATTTAGAATGCATCAAAACCGTCCTTTCGCATAGCTCAAGTTAACGTCTTTCGGCTACCTGCCCGCCATTGCCATGTGTGCCGGCATTACACTTGCCCGCCGAGCGTGGCGCTGGCAGGCGGGTCGGTTGCGCTGCTCGTGGGAGCGGCATTCCTGCCGAGACAATCGGGGCTGAAAGCCCCTCCCACAACGGCTACCTGCCCGCCATTGCCAGAGATGCCGGCACATAAGCTGAATGCTGTCTCAGGCCTCGGCAGGCGGGTCGGTTGCGTCATTTTTGAAAACCCTGGCCCAGACCCTGGCCCAGACCGGGTTTTTCTCCCCTGGGCATGATCCAATTTCTGTCGCGCCAGGGCGGGCAGGGCGGTCAGGGATGATGGGTACGGACATCAATGCTAAAGCTGTCGCGCCCCTGGCCCAGACCGGGTTTTTCTCCCCTGGGCATGGTCCAATTTCTGTCGCTCCAGGGCGGGCAGGGCGGGCTTTTAGTAAGGGGATTGCGGAGCCTGTTCCGAGCGAAGCGAGGAATCTCCGGGTTTGCTTCGGCTTGGCCTCGCAACCGCTTCGCTCCTCGCAATGACATCTTGAGACCCTTGCGAAATTTGGGATCATTTATGTTTCAGTGGTCCGCTGAAGGCGGATTCTATGCCATCAATATGGAATATATAGAATTCGTTACGAGTTACGGGTTGCGAGTTATGAGTTAAGATTTTTCGACTTCGCGCATGGCTTCACTGCGT
>JAUWXF010000025.1 GCA_030616475.1 Desulfobacterales bacterium | reverse complement strand
TAGTTTTGGGGAAAAGGTGTCAGGTTTCGGGTTTCAGGTGTCAGGATTGAGAAACTTAAAGAGCTGAAACCTGAACACTGACACCTGGCTATTGAACTCAATAACCAACAATCTTGATTTACACCCATGGATAAGATATCAAAAAACAACAATATCACCTGGTTCAACGGCTACGTCTGTCGCGAGGATCGAGAAAAGCTCCATGGCCACAAGGGGGCGCTCATCTGGTTCACAGGTCTTTCGGCTTCCGGCAAATCAACAATTGCCCACCTGGTTGAAAAAGAGCTGCACGGCCGAGGCTGTTCGACCTATGTTTTCGACGGGGACAATGTTCGTCACGGCCTTTGCTCAGATTTAACATTTCGTCGTGAAGACAGAGTAGAAAACGTCCGCCGCATCGGCGAGATGGTCAAACTCTTTGTGGATGCCGGCATGATTGTCCTCACCGCTTTCATATCTCCCTATCGCCAGGATCGCCGAAAGGTCCGATCCCTGCTAAATGATGGACAGTTTCTGGAGGTCTACGTGGAGTGCCCCTCGGAGGTGTGTGCCACACGCGACCAGAAGGGGATCTACGCCAAGGCCAAGGCTGGGGTGATCAAGGAATTTACCGGGATTTCCGCCCCCTACGAAGTGCCTGAAAACCCTGAGCTGGTCATTCGCTCGTACAAGGAGGATGCATCGCAAGCCGCAAGGCGGGTGATTGAATTGTTAGAGCAGTATAAACTTGTTTAGTGATTGACCGAAACCCCGGTTTTTTCGGTCAGAAATTCGAAATTCGAAGCACGAAACCTGCCCGCCATTGCCATGTATGCTGGCATTGAGGCTATATGCCGGGCCTGGCGATGGCAGGCGGGTCCGAAACAATGACAGAAATAAGAATGCTCCAATGACAAAAACAACAGATTTTCAATGTATTAGTTTTGGTCATTTCGTCATTCGGTATTCGAATTTGTTTGCGGCTGACGCCTTGAAAACAGTACGGATTTCGGATTTCGATATTCGGATTTTGCCTGAATATGACTTTTCGTTCAGGCACTATTTAGCCAATTAAGACGGTACATACCCACAGAGCGTGGAAACGATCCGGATTCCGCAATCAAGAAGGAGGCAAGATGAGGGTCCTTATCACCGGCGGTCTTGGCTTTGTCGGCAGCCAGCTTTCCATCCGCCTACTGGAAGGGGGGTACCAGGTCACCGTTGTGGGGCGTGCCCCTGATCCGCGGGCTGACACGCCGTCCGAGATCACTTACATCTCGGCGGACACTACAGTCAAAGGGCCGTGGCAGGAAGAAGTGGCGGGTCAGGACGTAGTGATCAATCTGGCCGGGGCCTCGATCTTCAGGCGATGGAGCGATGAGACCAAACAACTCATACATGACAGCAGGATTCTCACCACGCGCAACGTGGTGGAGGCTATGGCCCAAGAAAAAGGGGCACTGCTTTGCAGCACGTCTGCCGTGGGATACTACGGTTTCCGGGGCGATGAAGAACTCACAGAGGAAGACGCGCGTGGTAATGATTTCCTGGCCAGGCTCTGTGTTGATTGGGAAAATGAGGCTCGTAAGGCACACGCCAAGGGCGTTCGGGTTGTTATGACCCGGTTCGGTATTGTCCTGGGCAAGGCCGGGGGAGCGTTGGGGCAAATGATTCCTGCTTTCAAAAAACTTGTTGGAGGACCATTGGGGAGTGGCAATCAGTGGTTTTCCTGGATTCATATGGAAGACCTGTCAAACGCATTTGTGTTTCTCTTTGAGAATCAGGACATCAGCGGCCCGGTAAATTTCTGTTCGCCGAACCCTGTCCGCAACAGAGACCTGGCTAAAGCACTGGGAAAGGTCCTGTCGCGGCCCGCCTTTTTGACAGCGCCGGCCTTCATGGTGCGCCTGGTGCTTGGAGAATTCGGGTCTGTTCTTCTGGAAGGCCAGAGAGTCATCCCGGCTGAGATCCTCAAACATGGCTTCAGTTTTCGCTATCCAGAGATCATGGGGGCGCTAAAAGAGCTCGTAGGGAAAGATTTCCGGAATTGAGAGCACGATTTCTCATTTTCATCATCTGGCAATCATGGCCCGCATGCGATCAGAAGCATTCTGGGCATGATCGGCAATGTCGGCTATGATCTCCACCAGCCGGACCAGGTGGAATACCACGAGAGGGTCTTTGATGGTGCCAAAGATCTTGAAGTTCAGCTCCCGCTCCAGAAGGTCGGCCTCTCTTTCATATTGACGGATATCCCGGATAAGGCTCTTCATTTTATTCCTTTGCGCATCAGACTTGGTCCTGAAATATCCGGTGGCAAGGGCTACCAGGTCGGGTAGCCTTTCGATCGGCGGTATTATAGCCTCGACCAGGTGGTGGATATCTTCGGCCACATCATCCGGGATGCCCCTGGGCCGAAAGGATAGCCAGAACATGGCATCTTCCACTTCGTCCAGGACCTTATCCTGCTCTTTGAGATAGTCAAAGAACTGGAACTTGTCCACCGGCATGAGGATTCCCCTTGGCAGATGGTTGCGAATGTTGCGCTTGATATCATCGGCCTCACTTTCTATCCGCGCCACCTGTTCGGTCAAAAGGTCAAACTCCTTGCATTCCTGGCCAATGTGGCACACGGCCGCCTCTTTGAAAAGGTGCGCACATTCTTTGACCTTGTCCGCGTGCTTCTGAAGGTTTTTAAAAGGGGATCTGTAAAATAGCGAGCTTAATAATAGGCGCATGGGCTTTTCCTCCTCTTATATAGTTCATCTATAGCAAAAAGAGTGTGAAAAGTTTATACAAAACCATGGCCAGGACCATCGTCAACGGCAGGGTCACGATCCACGAGGCGCCGATATTCTTGAGAATACGCAGATCCAGCGTGCCCATACCTCGCATGAGCCCCACCCCCACCACGGCGCCCACCAGCACATGGGTGGTTGATACCGGCATGCCGAGGCGGGAGCAAATCAAGATGGTGCTGGCCGCCCCGAATTGGGCACAAAAGCCCCGGATCGGGGTCATCTCCGTAATGTCTTTTCCGATGGTCTCCATGACTCGCGTGCCAAACGCAATTAGCCCCCCGCCCACGGCAATGCCACCTGCAACAAGCATCCACAAAGGGACTTCTACCTGTAGGGCCACGGACTTGGTTTTTACCACGGAAAAGATGGCCGCAAGCGGGCCGATGGCATTGGCCACATCATTGGCCCCGTGGGCAAAGGCAACATAGTAGGCCGTGAGAACCTGGAGCTGGGCAAAGACACATTCCACAGGAGAATTTCCCTGTTGTCCAGGGCGCATCTCGCATTTAAGCTGGACCTGCCAGCGTACCCACCTGCGCCCAAACAGGCCGACCAGGGCCGCAAGAGGCATTGTCAGCAGCACCGTATAAAAAAAGCCAATCTCGAGGTGGAGGTTTTTTAATCCCTTAAATATGAAGGAGAGGATGAGCACTAAGGCGACAAGAAAGATCAACGCCGGAGCGTAGTGCACAGCAGCTGCGTAGGGCTCCTTGACCGACATGATCTTTTTCTCAGTAAAATGGAAAATGCTTCCTGCAACCAGCGCACCGGCAGCCGGTGAAATGACCCAAGATATGGCAACGGCGATGATCTTACCCCAGCTAACCGCGCCTGCGCCAACGCTTATGATGCCAAAGCCAACCACCGCTCCTACAATAGCGTGAGTGGTGGAGACAGGCAGACCAAAGTATGTGGCCAGATGTACCCAAAGACCAGCCGAGATCAGGGCGGCGAACATGCCCAGCATCAATTTGTTGGGTTCGCTTGCCAGTAAAGCCGGATCGATCATTCCTTTGCTGATGGTACTTGTTACATGTCCACCGGCAAGAACGGCCCCAAGCAGATTGGCGATGATCGATATCCATAGAGCCCGTTTGAGAGTGATGGCCCCTGAGCCGACTGAGGTCCCCATGGCGTTGGCAAGGTCATTTGCGCCTATGTTGGCTGCCACGTAAAGACCGATCAGGCTGGCAATGGCTAAAACGATGATATCGATGTTCATACTTTAGCTTTCGGACGAGGATTTAGACTCCTTGAGGCGAACTGGACAGGGCTGATGCGTTTATGGTATGCGGTCTATTATTAGCTTCAAAACAATGCGTCAATAAGTTTTTGATGGGCTCAACCGGCTGAACGGGCCAAACGGGCTCAACGGTGAGTCCCACCCTGCAAGAGGAGAATCTTATGTCCGTCAAAGTGCACAAGATAACGAATCTGTATAATGGCAAAATATTTGATGTTGTGCTTGAGAAAGTGACCTTGCCGAACGGCGCGGTCAAAAACAGGGAGATCGTTCGCCATCCCGGTGCTGCGGCCATGGTGCCGCTTCTTGACGATGGAAGGGTCGTCTTGATCAGGCAATACCGCCATGCCGTGGGCGAATTCCTCTGGGAGATACCGGCCGGGACCTTAGAGCCGGATGAAGCCCCCATTGAGTGTGCCCGACGAGAATTGGTGGAAGAGACAGGCTATAAAGCCTCAAGCTTTGATAAAATTGCAGAAATCCTGCCCGCCCCCGGATACACGGATGAGCATATCCATATTTTTCTGGCCACCGGATTGAGATCGGTCGAGCAGAAGCTTGAAGACGCCGAGGTCTTGGAGGCCCGGCCTACACCCTTTGACACAGCCCTTGAAATGATCACAAAGGGCGAAATTCGGGATGCCAAGACCATAGCAGGCATATTGCTTACCTCTCTGAAAAGATCCTGAATCTTTGGATTGATGATTGATGATTGATGATTGTTGATTGATGGGTGTAAATCAAGATTGTTGGTTATTGAGTTCAGTGGCCAGGTGTCAGTGTTCAGGTTTCAGCTCTTTAAGTTTCTCAATCCTGACACCTGAAACCCGAAACCTGACACCTTTTCCCCAAAACTAAATACGCAGCAGCCGGACACGGATTTTCTCATTGCCAACAGCCGTGATTTACACTCATGATTGATGATTGAATAAAACAAATCAACAAATCGACAATCGACAATCGGAAAACGAATCACGTGGAAATCTTAGAAAAGTCGGCAAATATGGCAAAAACTTCGGCAATCTCTCCAAGGAGGGACAGGCGGTTTTGTTTTAGACGCTCATCCTTGGTTAAGACCATGACCCCGTCAAAAAAGGCATCCACCGGCCCTTTCAGGGTTGCAACAGTCAGCAGCGCTCGGTCAAAGTTCCCCCTTTTCAGATCTTCAGATATGTTCTGCTCTACCCTTTGCAAAGCGTCATAAAGGGCTTGCTCGCATGGTTCCTGAAACAGGCCAGGATCTGTTTTCGTCTGTTTCCGGCCCGCGCCTGAAGCGATCTCGCCCAGTTGCCTGGCCTGCCTGATAATGTTGACCACGCGCTTAAACGCAATGGCCAAAGGCTCAAAATCCGGTTTGGCCTTCAGGGCCTGTAGGGCCTCGGTCCGCTTTCGGACCGCCGGGATATTATCCATGGAAGCGCTAACCACGGCAGCGATAACATCCTTGGAAAAGCCCTCTTCGACTAATAGGTATTCCACGCGATGCTGAAAGAAGGTCAGGACCTTCTGCGCGGTTTGCTCTGCGTCTCCAGACACGTTGTCGTGCAAGAACTGAAGGCTCTTTCGAATCAGTCCTTTGATAGAAGAGTGAAAAGTCCTGGCCAGCATGATCTGGATAATTCCCGCGGCCTGGCGTCTCAGGGCATAAGGATCGGAAGTCCCGGTCGGGATGAGACCGATTCCAAAGCAGCCGCAGATCGTATCTAACTTGTCAGCGATGCTCAGCAGCGCTCCGGCCGGGGTTTCAGGGAGGGGGCCTCCGGCATAGGCAGGCAGGTGGTGCTCCTCAATGGCCCGGGCCACAGCCTCAGGCTCCCCTGAGCGGGCCGAATAAATGCCACCCATCACCCCCTGGAGGTTTGGAAACTCATTGACCATTTGGCTGGTCAGGTCGGATTTGCACAGCCATGCTGCCCGCGATACCGTGGGCTTGAGTTCAGAGGCTGTCAACTCCGCAAGGTGCTCGGCCAGCTTCTGTACGCGACACACCTTCTCAAACATGGTGCCAAGCTTGGCCTGAAACAACACGCCCTTTAGTCTTTCCACCATCTTATGGGACGACATCTTTGCATCGGTTTCAAAGAAAAAGCGGGCATCCTCAAGCCTGGCCCTAATGACCCGCTCGTGTCCGGAGGTCACCAAGGCCATATCTTCGGCAGGCGTGTTGTTCACCGCGACAAAACACGGCAACAATTGATGATCTGAACTCACCACGGCAAAGTACTTCTGGTGCTCACGCATGGCTGTAATCAGGACTTCACGGGGAAGCTTGAGAAATGCCTCATCAAAGGTTCCGGCCGACACTGCCTGGTACTCCACCAGGTGGGTGACAGTATCGAGCAGGTCATCATCAGAGATCACCTCACCACCAAGCTTGCGTGCGGCTTTGGCTATTTCTTCCCGTATCATGTTCTTGCGTTCTGCAATATCCACCACCACATAGGCTGATCGGAGGGCAGCCATATATTCGGAAAAATCGGAAATAACAATAGGCCTTGGATGCATGAAGCGATGGCCGACAGTGCGCCTGCCGCTCCTGATGTTTTCCAGTTTGAAAGGAATGACCCGGTCCCCAAAAAGAGCCAGGATCGAATGAATAGGCCTGGCAAAACTGAGGCCGAGATTGGACCACCGCATCGACTTGGGAAAGGGAATAGCGGTAATGACTTCCGGGATGATGGTTTGAAGGAGTCTCCGGGAGGCCAGTCCCCGTTCAAGCTTTTTGACACACACATATTCCCCTTTGGCTGTGGTCTTTATGCTCAGTCCGTTCACCGAAACCCCCTGGGTCTTTGCGAAGCCTTCGGCTGCCCTCGTGGGCCGTCCTTTAGCGTCAAAGGCCACTGCTTTAGGGGGACCTACAACTTCTTTCGTGACAGAGGCTTGCCGTTCAGCCACATCCCGAACCATAAGGGCCAGACGCCTCGGGGTTCCAAAGGTCTCTCCGCATCCGGCTGATTCAATGCGTGCCTGTGACAGTTTCTGGTCCATGAGGGCTGCCATGGCCTCGAGGGCCGGTGCAATATATCCTGCCGGTATCTCTTCTGTGACAATTTCAACGAGTAGAGTCTTCATCACTCCTTATTCGCCATTTCACGGTAGGAAATCGTTGCCCGATTTTCGATTCACGATGTAAGTTCTCAAAAAGTTGGGGCAGCGTTTCAAGGTTGATCAGATAACGTGTCGCCATGCCCCCAGCTTTACCCCAACTCTTTGAGAAGCTACTTCACGATTCACTAAGCAAGGGAAATCCCATGGCTTTTCTTTGTTCGAGATAGGCTTCGCCGCAGGCCCGGGCCAGGTTCCTCACACGGGCAATATAGCCGGTCCTCTCGGTCACACTGATGGCACCACGGGCATCGAGCAGGTTAAAGGTGTGGGAACACTTCAGGCAATATTCATAAGCCGGCAGCACCAGGGAAACCGCAACAACCCGCTGGCATTCGGCTTCATACATGTCAAACAAGGCAAGCAGCATCTTGACGTCGGCCTGTTCAAAGTTATAAGTACAATGCTCTACTTCTGCCTGATGGCGCAAGTCCCCGTAGCTGATGGAATCGTTCCATTTCAGGTTGTAAACATTGTCTACGCCCTGAAGATACATGGCGATTCTTTCCAGGCCATATGTGATTTCAACAGAGACGGGATCGAGTTCCATGCTCGCAGCCTGTTGAAAATAGGTAAATTGGGTGATTTCCATTCCATCAAGCCACACTTCCCACCCGAGGCCTGACGCTCCGAGGGTAGGTGATTCCCAATCATCTTCCACAAAGCGAATGTCGTGGGCCAGGGAATCGATCCCGAGGGCTTTGAGGCTTCTCAAATAAATGTCCTGGATGTCAAGAGGAGAAGGCTTCAGGATGACCTGATACTGGTAGTAGTGTTGAAGCCGATTGGGGTTTTCCCCGTAACGGCCGTCCGTGGGCCGGCGAGAGGGCTCCACATAGGCGACCCGCCAGGGTTCAGGACCGAGCACCCTCAAAAGGGTGTCTGGATGAAAGGTGCCGGCCCCCACTTCGATGTCATAGGGTTGCTGCAAGATGCAACGGTGCCGCGCCCAGAAATTTGCCAGGGCCTGGATGAGCTTCTGGAATGTCAGCATGGTGTTTCCTTCAAGACGTTTTTTGTCAGACAGGATTGACAGGAATTTCCATTTTATAGCGGCGCAGCCGCGTCATATAAAATCGAGAATCGATTTTATCACTGAAACCCTCGCCTTGTAAAGGTATCAATGGGGCAATTTGGGGTGTAAATTAAGATTGTTGGTTATTGAGTTCAATAGCCAGGTGTCAGTGTTCAGGTTTCAGCTCTTTAAGTTTCTCAATCCTGACACCTGAAACCCGAAACCTGACACCTTTTCCCCAAAACTAAATACGCAGCAAACGGACACGGATTTTCTCATTGCCAACAGCCGTGATTTACACTCCTCCATCATGTTATGGATTTAAACTAGCTGACGGGAAGTTCCACCCTGAACGTGGCACCACCTTGGGGATTGTTTTCGGCAAAGATATTTCCATTGTGTCTACGGACAATCTCATGGGAGATGTACAGGCCTAAGCCGGTCCCTTTCCCCGCCTCCTTGGTCGTAAAGAAAGGCTTGAAGATATCCTTCATCGCCTCCTTGGAGATTCCAGGTCCATTGTCCTCACACTCAAAGACGACCATTAGTCTCTGCTCATCGTACCGGGTTTTAAGCACGATTTTCCCTTGACGACTGTCCACGGCCTGGATGGCATTGCCCATAATATTCAGACAGACCTGCCCCAGGTTGGCAAAATTTCCTCTGATCTCCGGAAGGCTGTCTTCGTAAGCTTCAATAATCTCAATCCCTGTGCGCTTGTACTGGTTGTAAAGAACCTTTAGCGCATCTTTGCACACGTCATTCACGGCCACAGGTTCAGAGTATTCCTCGGTCTGACGGGATATGCCAAGGAGGCTTGCCACGATATCTTTTACGCGATTCAATTCTCTTAAGCTGAATTTAAGATCGTCAATCAACTCCTCGGTTTCTTCAGCGCCCCCTTCTGACCCGACAACCAGCGCAGGGGGCATCTCTTCCATGGTCTCAACGGTTGACTGGACCAGGCTGGAGACACTGGCAATGGGGTTGTTCAGTTCGTGGGCAACCCCTGCTACCAGGGCGCCCACAGCAGCCAGGCTTTCTGATCTAATGAGGAGATCCTGCGTTTTTTCCTTCTCTTTTAGGGCCTTCTTGAGTTCTTGAGTCCGCTCTTCAACCATCTTCTCGAGGTTTCTGTTCAAGTTTTCAATCAACTGATACGCCTTGGCATTCTCGATAGAGATAGCGCACTGGTTTGCCAGGGTGCGAAGGAGTTCAAAATCCTGTGCTGTGAAAAGGTCCCCTGATTTTTTGTTTCCCAGAACAAGAAGTCCGTTGATCTCCCGCTTGAAGACCACGGGTATGACAACAGCTCCGCCCAGCTTGCCAAAATCTTCCTTCAGATGGGACGGATCATCACAGGACTCCGACCATTCCTCAAGGTTGTACCGGGTTACTTCCCTCTTGCGGCGCCCCATTTCCTGAATAACGGGACTTGATTTACTGATCGACAGCCCCTTTGCATCTAAAAGAGCACCCATTTGACGGTGGACCTGAAGCTGGTCCCCGAGATCATCCATGAGCATCACATAGCCCCAATCAAGATACATGGCCTCAGTGAGGGTCCAGAGGGTTTTGTCCATGATCTCGTCCAGCTTCAGCATGGAGGCCATGGCATCACTCAACGCCGCCAGGGTCTTTTGATAGTCGTATTTGCCTTTGAAGAGAATACGATCAATGACAAGTTGCACCCGCTTTTTCAAGGGGTCAAAGACAAAGACGATTACAACAAAGAAGAAGATCGAAAAAAGGATAGACCATCTCTGGCCTATCCCCTTGAAGACCTGATTGAACAAAATGATCATCAGGGCATAAGACCCCGTGAGCAGGCCTGTCAGCAGAGAGTAAATAAGGCCCTTTTGAACCACTAAGCCGATATCCAACAAATCGTGCTTCAATACAGCAAAAGCCAAAAAAAGGACGGGAATGAAAGCGAAGTTTCCCAATGGATAAAAGCCGATGCCGACCAGGGGCAAGAAGTTGAAATGGGTGATGAGGGCAGCCCCCCCCAGGCCCGAGATGATGTATTTGGTTTTGTTCTTTCGATCCGGGTCTTTCTCTTGCCTGAGACTGCGAAAAAGAAGATAAAGACAATAGAGGGTGTTCGCGGTGCTGCCGGCCCCAAACACATACATCAGGGGGCCTCCCCTGGGATAATACCCGAAAAAATATTGTTTCACCTCTACCAGGTAATAGTCCCCTTGAGAAAGGAGGCTCAGACACCCGCTGAAGGCGTAGGCAAGGCCAATTAACCATTTTCTCCTGGTAATGCCCAGGAAAGTGTAAGTGAAGTGGAGGTAGACAGGGAGAAAAAAGACAACGAACATGTGATCTATGCGGCTGACCCGTAAGACCAGATCAGGATCGGTAGCTACTGAGGCCAAGGCCTTGTCGATGCTTAAAAGCCCTCCCAGAAAACAAATACCTGCAAGAAGCAGATTGACCTTCCGGCCTTTTCCCTTGAGCAGGGCCAGGCCTGCCAAAAAAAATAAGGTCAAAAAACTGACAAAGGGCGGTACAACCCAGAAATTGAGCTCAATCGGCAGATGATTCACAGCAGCCCTCCAAAATCATAGGCTCCCCTTACCCGTACCCTGCATTTGAGCTTAGGGCTTACGGACAGAGCCGTGTGACCATATACCATCCTTTAGGCAAGATTGACAACCAGTTCTAAACCGTTATAAGAACGCTCAGGTCACAGCACGGCTCATGGAAGGATTTTAAGGATGGAAACACTACCGTTCAGAGAGAAATATGAGCTGGAACTAATGCCTATCGCCATAGGTGGGAAAAAGCTTGAGCTCTACGGGATAAGAAACTGGGACGTTTTTGTTAACAATCTTGCAGAGAAGGGAGAAGAGTATATCAATGAGTTCCCTTTCTGGGTTAAAATCTGGGAAGCCTCAATCGTATTAGCTGATCATTTGATTCGAATCGGCCTTGAAAAGGAAAATGAAATACTCGAAATCGGTGCGGGAATGGGGGTCACAGGTCTTTTCCTCGGGGCGTTCGGACACAAGGTGACAATCACCGACTATGAAGAGGATGCCCTTGAACTGCTGCGAATGAATGTGGAACGGAATGGATTGAATAACGTTTCCGTAAGAAAGCTGGATTGGAACAACCCGGATTTGACAGGAAGATACGATATCATCTGCGGATCGGAATTGGTTTACAACGAGACATCCATAGGACCGATCATAAATCTGTTTCGAAAATACTTACAACCCGAAGGCACTGTGTTCCTATCCCATGACTTCAGGCGTATGTGTATGATAAAGTTCATTGGAATGGTTCCCGGTCGATTTGAGATCGAAAATATAGCAAAAACGTTGAGGTGCGAGGACGAGGTTCATAAGGTAATAATCCACACACTCCGTCTCAAATAGATTGTTCTGAAGTATTACACCGCCATCAGACTTCTGACTTTTTGGTCATAACCGCTTTCACCTTCTCTTTGGCTGACGTCTCTTTGTCCCTTCTGTCATCGATCTTGATAGAAGTTACAACCCGAAGTGCCCCGGCTTCAAAGGGCACCTCGTGCATCTTCAACATAACCTCAAAGAGGTCTTTGAGGTCCCCCTCTATGATGGTGCCCATGCCATGGACTTCACAGGTGAGGCCAGAGTCCTGCAAGACCTTAAGGCACGCCGCAACATAGCTGCTCAGGCTGGTGGACTTTGTTCCGATCGGAATGATGCTAAGTTCTGCAATGGCCATAAGGTCCCCCTTTCGCTTGCCCGTTTGGCCCGTTTAGCCGGTTGAGCCCGTTGAGTTAGATAAGATTGTTAAGATATTCGAGACGTTCAGTATCTGAGGTTCAGAATTACACTTATGTTGCCCTTGATCAAGACTATATTTCTGACAAGGAGCAAAACGAAATCTATGATCAATGCACAACCGTACGTAAAATAATCAATTGTCTTATCAGAAACTTAAGAGGCAAATAACATAACCGGCTCAACCGGCTCAACCGGCAAAACGGGCATAACCGGCCAAACCGGCTCAACCAACTCAACCCTGGCCCAGACCCTGGCCCAGACCCTGGCCCAGACCGGGATTATGGGGCCTGGCAGTTAATTTAAGCACGTCGCGCCAGGGCGGGCCGGGATTTCTATCGCTGGCCGAGACCGCACCGCTCGCGCTATGGCAGGCTTGATACTAGCATGGAGCTCAGCGCCCCTGGCCCAGATCTGGATTAGTGGCTTGGTAGCTTATAATAAGCCGAAGCGCCAGGGCGGGCAGGGCGGGCCGACTCAAAAGGATATATGGGCCAAACAATGAGCGTCAAGGAAAAAGACTCTGTGTAAAACGCACACGGCAATATTGGTTGACGATGACGCTTTGGCAATGCAAAATAGTTAAGCTAAGGCTTTTCGCTCGTAATTCCACAAATGGGGAACTGAAACCGACCATGCCTTTCGACAGGATTGCCGTACGCGGTGCGCGCCAGCATAACCTCAAAAATATCGATCTTGACATACCTCGAAATCGATTTGTCGTAATAACCGGCATTTCGGGCTCCGGCAAATCGACTCTGGCCTTTGATACGCTTTATGCTGAAGGACAGAGGCGATATATTGAGTCACTTTCAGCTTATGCTCGCCAGTTTTTGGAGCAGATGGACAAGCCGGATGTAGACAGCATCGAAGGCCTTGCTCCAGCCATCGCTATCGAGCAAAAAACAATCAGCAAGAATCCCCGTTCTACGGTCGGCACCGTCACTGAAATCTATGATTATCTTCGACTCCTGTTTGCCCGCATCGGCAAGCCACATTGCTACAGGTGCGGGCAACGCATTACGGCCCAGTCCAGTCAAGAGATTGTGGATCGAGTCATGGCCCTCAATCCTGGTACCAAGGTTATTATCCTGTCTCCTGTGGTCACCGGTCATAAGGGGACCCATCAAAGGCTGTTTCAAAGACTGCGAAAGGACGGCTTTGCGCGAGTCAGAGTAGACGGCAGGATCTTTGACCTGGATGAAGAGGTTTCGCTTGATAAGAACACAAAGCATAGCATAGAGGTGGTGGTAGACCGCCTCGTTGTTAAAGAATCGGCCCGAAATCGCCTGGCCGACTCTATCGAACTTGCCACGGGGCTGTCAGAAGGTCTGGTCTTCGTGGACCTGTTACAGGGCGAACCACTCATCTTCAGCGAAAAGGCAGCCTGCATGCTTTGCGGTATCAGTTATCCCCCTTTCACTCCGGCCAGTTTCTCCTTTAACAGCCCCCAGGGGGCCTGCTCCACCTGTAACGGCCTCGGCTCCATGATGGTCTTTGACCCCGACCTGATCGTGCCTGACCCTGCCCTTTCTTTAAGGGACGGTGCGATTAGCCCGTGGGAAAATCGACATTCGGTTTACTTCTATCAGGTATTAGACGCCATCACGCGACGCTTTCACGTGAACATCTATACCCCATTCAATGAATTCCCTGAAGCCCTAACAGATTTCCTCCTTTATGGGTCCAGGGGTAAGGCCATTCCCTTTTATCTTGAACGGGACGGCAGGCGCCATACCTATTCCAGACCCTTTGAAGGGATTATTCCGAACCTTGAACGGCGTTATAGGGAGACCCGATCATACCAGGCCCGTGAACGGATTGAGCGGTTTATGAACGTGCGACCCTGCCCTGACTGTCATGGTGCAAGGCTCAAACCAGAAAGCGTTGCAGTAAAGGTTGGCGGGGAGTCCATCCATCAGGTGTGCAGGCGTTCAGTAACTGAACTCCTTGACTTTTTTGGGCCGATTCCTCTTCGCCCACGAGACAGGGTCGTCGCAGATCCTATACTGAAAGAGATCACCGAAAGGCTCCTTTTCTTGACCCAAGTGGGACTGGGCTATCTGACGCTCGATCGGGCTTCGGCCACGCTTTCGGCAGGAGAGGGGCAGCGGATTCGCTTGGCCACCCAGATCGGTTCCAAGCTAACCGGCGTGCTCTATGTCCTGGACGAACCGAGTATTGGGCTCCACCAGCGGGACAACCAAAAACTCCTTAGCACTCTCAAACAAATGCGTGATCTGGGGAATACGGTTCTTGTGGTGGAGCATGACGCAGAAACAATCCTTTCGGCTGACTATGTGATTGATATGGGCCCCGGAGCCGGTGCCGATGGCGGACATCTTGTATTTGATGGGCCACCTGAGGCTTTGATTCGGCACGAGACGTCTGTTACGGGTCAGTATCTGTCAGGTCGTAGAACCATACCGGTGCCTCCAAATCGCCGCCCGTTGAGAAACGGCCACATAGCCATGGAAGGGGCATCGGCCAACAACCTCAAAGATATCACAGTTCAGTTCCCACTGGGATGTCTTGTGTGCGTGACCGGGGTATCGGGCTCGGGCAAATCGACCCTGGTCGTTGAAACGCTGTATCGATCTCTGGCTCGTCGCTTCTATCATTCCAGAAGAGCCGTGGGGAAGTACAGCCGACTGACCGGCCTTGAAAAGATAGACGGTGTCATCAACGTAGACCAGTCCCCGATCGGACGAACTCCACGCTCCAATGCAGCCACTTACACCGGTGTGTTTTCAGACATTCGGGCTTTGTTTGCAAGGACACCGGAGGCCAGAGCACGTGGATATAAACCAGGACGCTTCAGCTTCAACGTGAAAGGAGGACGGTGCGAGGCGTGTCGCGGGGATGGAATCATCAAGATCGAGATGCACTTTCTCCCTGATGTCTATGTGACGTGCGATGTGTGCCATGGAAAGCGGTACAATCGGGAGACCCTGGATATCAGGTACAAGGGAAAGAACATCTCGGAGGTGCTGGACATGACTGTAGACCATGCCCTCGACTTCTTTGGCAAGATCAGGAAGATAAGAACAAAGCTTCAGACCTTGGCAGATGTGGGTCTGGGCTACATTCGCCTCGGGCAACCCGCGACCACCCTTTCCGGCGGGGAGGCCCAGCGGGTCAAGTTGTCAAAAGAACTCAGCAAGCGGGCAACAGGGAGAACCGTCTATATCCTGGATGAGCCTACGACAGGACTCCATTTTGCCGACATCCAGAAGCTCTTGGACGTGTTAGACCGGCTTGCGGATGGTGGCAATACCATCATCGTGATAGAGCACAATATGGACGTCATCAAGTCAGCCGATTACATCATCGACCTTGGACCGGAAGGAGGCGATAAGGGTGGTCATGTAGTGGGGTGCGGTACACCTGAGGAGATTGCCCGACTCCCGGCATCCCATACCGGCAGGTTCCTAAGCAAGGAGCTGCGGGGGTTTTGAATGGCTACGGTGCCGCCGTGACCTTGCTGGGGTGAGCCTGTAACGAAGGACATCCAACTTGAGGCTAAAATCTATGTTTTCGACAAAGACATGGGCCAGGCACTGGAGCTGGATGGGTGCAAAATTCAGAATGCCGCAAACCCCAGCCCTTATCAGCATGTCCGCGGCCTTCTGAGCCGATCCCGGCATTACGGCAATCACTCCGATCTCTACGCCCCTTTCCTTGACCAGACGATTCATGTTTTCCAGGGGCGCAACCTCTACATCCCCAATTTTTATGCCGACTCTCTTCGGTTTTCTATCGAATGCTGCCACAAAGGTGTAACCGTGGTTCACAAATTGGGCATGCCTTAAGAGGGCAAAGCCAAGATTCCCTACCCCCACCAAAGCCAAACGCCATTCTTTGTCCAGGCCAAGGATCTTTCCAATCTCAAACAGGAGTTCTTTTACATAATAGCCAACGCCCCTGACTCCGAATTGACCAAAATAGGCCAAATCCTTCCGGATCTGCGCGGGATTAATGCCGCAGATGTCGGCCAGGCGCACCGACGAGACCACTTCTACGCCCTTCTGGTCTAACAGCTTAAGATTTCTTGCATAAAGCGACAGGCGAGTGATTGCGATCGAAGGAATTTTCACATTTTTCACGGGAACAATTCTTAGCTAACTTTACTTTCAGCTTTGAGCCTTGCCTGCCCCGTTAAATGTTTACCCCGTTCAATGCTCTTTCTTTATATTTAACTGGGGTCTTTTTCTTTCTATTTAACCGGGGAGCTTTCAGCTTCAATCTTAAAGGCCATATACAACTTGAAAATACGCTTTACCATACTGGTTTACGATTCTTTTTGAAGAGGATACGGGTAGGCATTGTAAAAAGGAGCTTAAAACAAGGTAAAAAAAGAAAACGGGGTTGCACACCGCCTACAGCAGGCAGTTGCAACCCCGTCCTGGTTTCTGATCAATTAATGAGCGAACAGTGCTGCAATCGTTGCGGCCTGCGGATGCGCATAAATCAGGATCAACGCGATAACCAGGGTGTAGATAGCCAGGGCCTCGATCAATGCCAGACCAATCAACATGGTTACGGTCACCTTACCCGATGCCTCAGGGTTCCTGGCAATACCTTCAAGGCCACCCCTGATTGCATTACCCATGCCGATACCGCATCCAAAGGCTGCGATGCCAATAGGAACGCCAGCGGCAAATACGGATACTGCGAAGTACTTAAGGCCGGCAACGGCCGTCTCTTCCGCAGCATAGGCCACCGTGCAAAGAGCAAACAGTAAAAACGCAGACCCCAGGGTGGAAAATGACAGTTTCTTGAACATAGATTCTCCCCTCCTTTACTTTAAGATTTATTATTAATGGGCTTCTTCCAATGCAAGAGTAAAGTACATCGTAGAAAGCAGGTAAAACACAAAGGCCTGAATAAAGCATACAAGGAGGCCCAGGACCAGCATGGGGAACGGGGCAAAAAAGGCGCCTGCCAGCATGAAGAGAATCGACAAAACGAGTTCCTTGCCCATCATGTTTCCAAAAAGACGGATGCTGAGCGACATGATTCGAGCCAGGTGGCCTATTGTTTCGAGTACCAACATAAGCGGCGCCAACCACCATATCGGCCCCGTAAACTGCTTGATGTACTTGGGACCGTGAGTCATCACGCCAATCACATGCGTCATAATAAATATGGGGATTGCAATAGACAGGGTCGTATTAAGGTTGGCAGTAGGCGGGAGTAACCCTGGCATCAGGCCTATAAGATTGCACACAAAGATATACATGAACACGGTGGCAAGGATTGGAAAGAAGCGGCGGCCGTCCTCACCGGTAATGTCCACGGTGAACTCCTCCAGACCTCCGATGATGGTCTCAAAAACGTTTTGCCACCCGGTCGGAATCATGCTTATTCCCTTGGTGGCAAAAAACCCAAACACTATCAGGATGATCATTACAAACCATGTATAGATTACGTGGGGATAGTGGTGGGCAAAATCTCCAAGGCCAATAAGCTCAAAGAGCTTCACTAAAAAGAGAATTGGATGTTCCATATCACGCCGCCTCCTTGAAAATGATTTTCCTTATTTCATTAAACGTTGCTATAAAGATGCTCGTAACCACCACGGAAAGGCCGATAATGAGTCCCAAGGGATTTACATAATGATCTGCTATCAGTATATATATGATCAAAGCACTCACGATGAAACGGATATAGTATTTGCCCAGGACCACCCTGGGTTCGGCAAGATGTGGCGGGGTCAAAGCCTTTTTAAGGGACCGGTATAGAAGCTGAAAATTGATGGTTACGATGAGCCCGCCTGCCAGGATTCCCCAGGCAAAAGCCCCTGGTGCCAGGATAAAGCCGGAGATGGTCACCACACAAAAAAGGATCCAGTTCGTCAGCGTGATAAATCTGAGCAGTTCCCTTTCTATACGCACGGCCTGAAGACTTCCTCTTTAGAGTTTCTGGCTTTTTTTCATGGCCAGGTATATGTTGCGAAATCCGGCAATGACGCCAAGACCAAGAAAGACAAGTGTGAGCACCGGAGAGGTATCATACCGAGCGTCCAGCCAGAGCCCAATGAACAGCCCGATCACTATGGCCAGGGCGATAGAAAAACTCAAGCTGCTGTAATACCATAGCTCCCTGAGCAGTTTCTTGGTATCTTTTTTCATGACAAAGAGCGCTTACCAAAAAGACCGTGTAGTGGAGAATATCCGCCTTCTGGAGAATTAAGCGCCTGGTAGCATATCATGGCTTCCAAGTCAATCCCTAAATTCACAGAGCACCAAAAACCTCTCTGGCTGCCAGGATCGTCGCCTGGATGTCCCCTTCACTGTGGGCACTTGAGACGAAAAGAGCCTCGTATTGAGATGGGGCCAGGTAGATTCCCCGTTCCAGCATCCCTTTGAAATGTTTGGCAAACATCGTCAGATCACTTGTCTGGGCTTCGGCAAAGTTTGAAACACGCTTTTCAGTGAAAAAGAGCCCCATCATGGAACCGACCCGACTGGTCACTGCGGGCAGCCCTGCTTTGCCAACAGCCTCCCTGAGGCCCGCCTCCAGCATGGCTGATCCGGCTTCCAGGGTTTCATAGAACTCGGGCTGCTGCAAACATTTCAGGGTGGCGATTCCGGCTGCCATGGCCAGCGGGTTCCCGGAAAGGGTCCCGGCCTGATAGACCGGTCCCTCAGGGGCGACTTTCTTCATGATCTCTTTCCTTCCGCCGTATGCCCCTACCGGGAGTCCGCCCCCAATGACTTTGCCCATGCAGGTGAGATCCGGCATGAGATCGTAGAGGGCCTGAGCGCCACCATAACCAACACGGAAGCCTGTCATGACCTCATCAAATATAAGAATGATCCCGTAGTCCTGTGTTAAGGCCCTCAAGGTCTCTAAGAACCCGGGCTCAGGCGGAACAAGACCCATGTTTCCTGCCACAGGTTCAACAATAATGGCCGCAATCTTGTCACCCTGTTTGGAAACCACGTCGGTTACTCGCTCTGCATCGTTGTATGGAAGGGAAAGGGTGTTTTGCACGAACGCATCAGGGACACCGGGGCTACCGGGGATGCCGAGTGTCGCCACCCCGGAGCCTGCTGCTACCAGGAGGGTATCTGCGTGGCCATGATAGCAACCGTCGAACTTAATTAGCAGGTTCCTCCCCGTGACGCCCCGTGCCAGGCGAATGGCGCTCATGGTGGCCTCGGTGCCAGAGTTGACCATCCGGACCATCTCCACAGATGGAACCGCCTCGATGACCATCTCGGCCAGTTCTATTTCAAGGTCTGTGGGGGCCCCAAAGCTGGTTCCTCGCTCCAGCACCCGTTGGATGGCCGCTATCACCTCAGGATGGCGGTGCCCCAAGATCATGGGGCCCCAGGAACCGACGTAGTCTATATACGTATTGCCATCGGCATCGAACACCCTGGAGCCCTCGGCTCGCTGGATAAAGACGGGTTTTGCGCCCACTGAACGGCAAGCCCGCACCGGACTGTTCACACCACCAGGGATGGCTTTTTGGGCCTGTACAAATAGTTTTTCAGACACGTACCGCTTCATCTACAACAATCGCCCCCTCCTTGCTTTGTTTCAACCCTTCCTTTATTTGTTGGCCTGGTAAAAATCAAGTCATAAAATCGCTTTGCGATTTTATATAACGCGACCTCCGGCTCGTAGGCTTCCGGCTCGTAGAGCCTACAGCTCGGAGAGGCCTACGCCCCGGAGGGCTACGCCGCTTAAAAAAGGAATTTCCTATACTGTGAACTTAGGGGCTCCGCCCCAATTGGAATAATGGAATGGTGGAACGGTGGAATATTGGGTTAAGAGGACTTAAGACAAATTAGAAATGATTCTTTTCGGCCTTTTGTCCCCAACATTCCATTGTGCCATTATTCCCCGCCTGCCATCGCCTGGTACCCCATACGGTTTTAATGCCAGCGTGCATGGCAATGGCGGGCAGGCATCATTCCAGATCAATGGCACAGAAAACTGCCACCGAAAGATAAATGATTACAACCGGTTGTAGAATTTCCGAGACGTCAAGTTATAAATCCGTTTTGCCGGTCCAAGCCTTAGACAAAAAATTAAAGTTGAGCTAAACTTTTGTCGATGTTTAAAAATAACCCATGAAAATCCATTCACCTTCAAAAATCGATTCATCCCAGACATCATCGCCCACGCCGATGGATGAGTACCCCGAGGACTCCATACAAAAAATAGCCGTCCTTTTTACCGATATAGTCGGTTCTACCAACTTCTTTAAGTCCCACGGTGATCAGGCGGGCCGGCAAATGCTCCAGCTGCATCAGGACGTGGCTTCAGGATGTATAACCGAACACGGCGGCGTTATGGTCAAGATCTTGGGCGATTCTGTTATGGCCTACTTTCTCAATGCAAAAGAGGCCCTGAAGTCGGCCATAAAAATACAGCAAAAACTAGAGATACATAATCGGAAAAGAGATCCACAAGATCAGATTCATATCAAAATCGGCATTCATTTTGGCGACGGTATTATTGAACAAAACGACATATTTGGTAATGTCGTGAATATAGCATCCAAACTGACTTCTCTGGTAGATCGTGATCAAATCTACATATCTCAGGAAGTCTATGAACTGGCTCGTGATTTGTCTGAGGTTCGTTTCGAATTGCTTGACCTTTCGGGCAAAAAAGATATTCCCATGGGACTTACCGCCTACAGGGCGATATGGGAAGAAGCTGTCAGGTTCGACCCTGTCGTGAAAACTCTGCTCTATTTCAAACCTATCCGGAACATTGCCAATGATGACTTTGCCAAGATATGGAATCGCCTGCTTGCGGAAAAGGACAATTTCTGGAGTGGCAAGATCGAGAAGGAAAGTACCTTTTCGGATAGGTCTGTTGCTTTAATTGTAAATGAAGTTCCGTCAGCTCTGGCCATAGCCAAGAATGTCATAGCGTTTATCGGGAAGAACTTATGGCACGATTCCGATCCTTCAATCCTTCCAATCCAAATAATCATCGATTCGGGGCCTTATCTCAGGGCCGGCAAGATAGTCACGGAAGGTCTTGAAGTCAATTGGGAAGAAATTGATCCAGGCGAGATCTACGTTTCGGCCTCTGCCCGTAAATTGATAAAAAATAAGCACCTTTTTTGCGTTAGCCCCGACTCCGATACAAATCGATCCAGGTCCTTCTATAAGCTCATCTCCCCAGAAGACCGGGAAAAGAGTGGGCCATATCTCTTTTTTTACCAGAATGCTCTGACTCAGGGCAACAATCCACCTTGTTTTTATTGCGGTGACAAAAAACACCTCACGGCAAACTGCCCCTCCAAACACCTACCCCAGACAACCCAGGCTTTGGAGAAGCTGGGATACCTTTCCTTTGATACAATTAACAGGCTTTTTCTAAATTATATCGCCGGAAGAACTCCAAATCCAGAACCAGATAAAGAGCCCGAAATAGATACCGACGGGTCAACCCATTTGGCTTATTACGGATTTTGCGAACTCAAGAGGATCTTTCAACTCCGTTTTTTCATAAACATGTGGGATGCCACAGATGAGAACTGGAACAACATCAAGAAAACCAGTACCGAGGAAGATAAGGGTGGCTTTCTCTGGATAGCCTTGGATTGTCTGCGGGTCTCGAATCTTGGCCAGGCCGAAGCCTATTTGGAATCCTCTCTGGCAAAATACCCCAACGATTACAGGCCGTGTTGCGCCATGGGATTTTTGAATGTGGAAAGGAATGACTTTCTGGGGGCAGAGCACTATTTTGATAAAGCCCTGGACTATGCCAAGACCAAACCGCAGAAGATTTTTCTTCTTTTTTTACTTTCTCGCCTGTATGATGTGAATGATCGTCGTTTCAAGGCTAGTGAAAAGATAAGAGAAATTCTCTTCGTCAATCATCATTGCGAAGACGCGAGATATCAAGACATCATATTCAAATTCAGGGAAGAAAAAGACTCTGATGCCCTTAGCCGACTAATCAAGCTTATTCAGCAAGACAGAGAATTTTATGTCAATGCCTTGATTGATCCCGATCTTGCGCCTTTCAGCGAGATAATTCACGCTGAACTCAAAAGCCTTTTTGACAAGGCTAAAGACGAGGCTATGCAAATTTTCTATAGAGTAGGCAACGAATTGAATAAACTAGAAGACCTGGTGGGTGAAAAAGAAATCAAAGAGGCGCAATCCCTATGGTTAAAGATCAAAGAATTACCAAAAGCTGACAGTTACTTCGCTTATCTTGACATTATTCACTATGGCGGATCTATCCTTGCCATCGGCCGCAGAAGCATAGAAAAATACATAGGAAACCTCTTAGAAGTTCTTTATGTCTTAAATAGCCGTGTTGAGAAATACCTTACCTTTGTCAGCAATTATCCTTATCAAAACTTAATCGATGCTCCTTATCAACAGTTAAGACTTCTTCAGGCAAAGATTAACCAAACCCGGGACATGGCTAGATCTGATGTTCCTGGCGAATTCAAGGAGGCTCTTGCCCGGCCTGAAGAACTCTCTGCTGAATTGGATCAAATTGAATCGAAGTTGAAAAGACTGGAGGCTGTCCATCTGGTAGTTCTGTTTTTCACCAGCTTTTTGAAGAAAGCCCTGATTTTTCAATCGGCCGTTGTCTTTTTCGCCATTATTGTTTTCCCAATTACGATCTACTACCTGAATTTGGTCCTGCAAAAACATGCAATGTCCCCTATTCTTAACATCTGGTCTTATCAAAAGGGGGTTATTGTTTTGGGGGGGATACCCACTTTATTATTGGCCATTCTTACAACCATCAAAGGCCTGTACAAGAAATAATCATGGAGTGTTGCAGTACTCCAATACTCCCTGGCCCAGACCTGGCTAGCGGGCTATGTGCTTGTATGTTGAGATGCGCGCCAGGGCAGGCCAATTGGGGCAAAGCCCCAAGTCTCGTCAAATTGCTACAGAATGTGTAAGCATATCGACTGCCATAGGTGCAAGCACTATTACGTCACGTGGGATAAGCATTTTCCTCATGGATGCCGCGCCATGAAATTCAAATCTAAAGAATTGTCGTCTCGCGTAGTGGAAAGAAGCTCGGGCATCCCCTGCCTGTTGTTCGAGACCAAGGACAGAGGAGGCGAGACCGCATACAGGTGATCCGATTCTAAACCGGCTCAAACAGTGACCCGTTTTAGAATCGGATCACCTGTATGCTCGTTAGGCTCGCTTTTTCAATTGGCTAAATTGATACGAGTTATTTATTTCATGAACTATCATGTTTATCAACGATTTCGGCTTGACTTTATACCGCAAAAGTTTCTTTGCCGCAGTCTAATATAGATGACCTGCGTCCCTGGCCCAGACCGGGTTTGCCTCCCTAGCAAAGTTTTCCTTCCACAGAAATCCTTGCCTGAAACTATGGTTCCGTAGTAATAGATTTCAGGCAGTGGGTTGAGGGATACTGGAGGTCTAAGGAGCAAAGAAGACATGGAGCTGCTGCCACAAAATAGAGAACGGCTAGTGAGATATAGTGTAGCTACGGTGCTCATGGCACTGTTGGAGGCCGCCAAAGACGGTGCGGAAACGCATTGACGGGATGTTGCTTATGAGGAGCCAAGAAGTCCTTTATGAGAAACTCCATGCATAGGCGGTAGGTCTCTGCCACTTCAAAATCATCGAGATAACCCGTTGAATCGTGGGTATCCCAAAACTCTCTTTCTTCTTTTAAATTTTTGAACTTGGCTACTTTCATCCACTGAGCCATTCTATCTTTACGAGATGTTCTACTTTTTTGAATTCCGGGTCTCCTGTCAAAATGATGGCGCTCTCGCTACGGGCGGTGGCCACGGCGAAGCAATCAGAAAAAGAAAGGGGATGTTCAGCTTTAATTCTGGCAGCATCGATCACCTGTTCAAAATTGTTCAGAACCGTAACAATAGGAAGCCCTGCCAGGATGGTATCT
Organism: Desulfobacterales bacterium; assembly: GCA_030616475.1. Taxonomy (GTDB): domain Bacteria; phylum Desulfobacterota; class Desulfobacteria; order Desulfobacterales. The sequence continues at coordinate 5,337 of JAUWXF010000025.1, read as the reverse complement.
AGTAAATACTCTGCCTTTTCCGGCCCTCTTTTTCGGAAAAGGATGTAATATGTTTCGCCTACATTGATTTCATTCATCAGAACGGAGTTCCCTGATCTCTGCGCTTTGGCAAGGACATCCCTAACCTTTTCAAACCCAGTTTCTTTGTTCAGATAGGCCAAAAGCGCAAAGCTATCCAGCAATTTTTTTCGATTCACGCTCCCGCTCCCTCCGCCGCTCATTTATTAGCGCCTTTGTTAGTGATGATCTATCCTTGAAAAAACCGCAAAAATATTCCACCGGATCATCCGGCAGGGGTGTAATAACGGCCTGATCCCTTTTAGCTTTGATCAAGAGCTTTTTGCCGGGAAAAATATTCAGTCGCTTCCTGATATCTTTGGGGATGACAATTTGGCCGCGATTTGAAGTGGTTACTATAGGCATGACGAGTCTCCTTTTTTGAGCTAAGTTGCTCAAAAGTAAAATCAAAAAAATCATTTCAAACAATTTAATTTTTATCATACATTTTGTTGAGTGTCAACAGGAAAGGCAGAAAGTGGGGCGGGGTCAAGTCTCAACAGCCCTTCGACATTTATCAGGGAATAGGATTTAATGTGCGCATAAAGGGTAGAATCCTGGTTCTACACCTCCATCCAAAGAGACTGTTGCGCCTGATTTTTTAGAGGGGCTCAAGCTGCTGGTACAAGATCTCCGGAACCCGTTTGTCCAACAGGATTGACCCCCGTACGATGGTTCCCACTTACGGGGCTGGCAGGGCAGGCGGGGCAGGCGGGGCAGGCGGGGCAGGCGAAAGTATGCCTCTTCTCAAGGCGAACGCCGCAACGCAGGAAAAAGAAAAACTTGAGATGTGAAAAAAGAGACCCATCAAAGCATCTTTTTCTTAATCCATTCTTTAAAGAAAACATCGTTAAACCGAATCTCTTTCGCATCAACATCTATAATATTCTTTTTCTTAAGCAAAGTTATAGACTTTTGTATTGAGCCGGAGGTGCCGAGGTCATTTTCTACGATAAAATTCTTCGAAAATATTGGTTTGTTCTGAAACTTGCTGATGGCTTTAAGAAATAATCTCTGATGTAAAGATAGTCCATCCCACAAAGCTATATAGTTTACGGATTGCTCAGCAATGATATTATCTACTACCTTCATAACATCTTCTTTTTCTATATTTTTTGCCTCTAGACACCAATTCCACAAATGGTGACAAAGGTACTGAACATTATATGGTACGTTCTCGCTTATTTCTAAAACATAATCGAGTATATTCTCTGTGACCTCAATAGGCCCTTTAGAAAACTGTTTTTTCAGAAACATCATCATTTCAGCAGGCTCTATTTTTTGAAGGTTCATGATATCACCTAATTTATAAAATGCCCTATTGGGCTCAGAGACCATACTATAGATGAGATGTCTCTTGCTCCCTGCAAAGAGATAAGCAACGTTATGGTGATGTTGAAAGCAGGCTCTCATCATCTTTTCAATTCTTTCCCCGTCCAGGTTGAGTATTTCCTGAAATTCATCAAAGACGACTACAAAATTTCTTTTTCGCTTCTTGGCAATTTTTTCCGGAACGTCAAAAACTTCCTCAAGGGAATCCAACAACTCCCTATCCTTTAAATGGATATCAACCTCTATTGAGGGAACCCCATCACTGCCAATAATTATTTTTGGTCTTAATCTGGGAAAAACATCTTTGATAAATTCAGAAAATCTTTCCACACGCGTTGTGCATGAACGTGCCGCACCTTTAGCATACGCTTCCAACAGCTCTCTCAGGGAAGCAACCTTATAGAGGTCAATATAGAATGTAAAAAGGCCCTCTTTGTTAAGATGTTCAAGCACATTTACTATAAGAGAGGTCTTGCCATATCGTCTTGGGGAGATCAAAAATATGTTATGGCCCCCACGCAACTCTGCTGTTAGTCTCTTTATTTCATTAACTCTGTCGGTGAAATTTTCACCGGTCACAACTTCACCGAAAAAAAATGGATTTCGTTTCATAGCCTCATCTCCAAGTTAGTTCGCTTCGCTCACAATTGGAATAATGGAATATTCCATCATTCCCCGCCTGCCAACGCCTGGCACAGGATACGGTTTCAATACCAGCGTGCGTGGCAACCTGCCCGCCATTGCCATGCATGCCGACACTGTAGCTGCCTCCTGTACCTGGCGATGGCAGGCGGGTGGCGGGCAGGCATTATTCCTTGATCGAACTTGCAATAGCGTCAATAAATAGCTATAATGTCAATAGGTTGTAGAAATTCCGAGACCTTTAATTAAGCCGATAGGAATTAATCTGATAGGCATAATGCCACAAAGAATAATGAAAATCAACGCCTAAAAAGCACTGGCAAACCTGAGGAATATCCATTGCCTATCTTCTGTCGGGAAAATAGGGGATCTGAGTCCCCTGTCAAAGCGATCACACTCTCACGGCGGGCGGGGGCCGCTTTTTCCGACCCCTTTTTCGGGTAAGGATATAATAAGTTTCTCCCACATTGGTGATTGACAAGTGTCAATACTATTGTTGTTTTATTTCCTAAAATTGCTAAAAATAGCACTTTAGAGAAATAGAATGCGATATAATGAATTCAGAGAGACCCTCAGGGTTCACGGAAATCTGAACTGTCCTACGAGCAAGGTCAACGAAAGAAAGGGAACCCTTTTATTGACCGGAAGGCACATACCCTTTCATGTCCACCCATTTTCATTCCGGGAGTTCATGTCTTCCCGGGATGTACATGCAAAAAATTTGCTCTCTTCCCTGAAACAGAAGTCGCGAATTGCGGTACTACTTCATGATTATTTAAAATGGGGAGGGTTCCCTGAGGCGGCCCTCACAATTGATGAATACAAAAAACGAGTATTGCTGAGGCAATATTTCGAAGACATTCTGTACAAAGATGTGGCTTTCAGACACAGACTCAAGGATATAAACCTTGTGAAGAAATTGAGCCTCTACGCTTTAACCAATATTGGCAATAAGATTAGTTACGGCCGATTAACCAGAGAGATGTCCCTGGCTTCTGTGGAGACCGTCCGCCATTACTTTTCGTTCCTTCAGGAGGCATTTCTGCTCCATGAAGTTCCGAAGTTTTCATTCAAATATAGGGAACAGGTCAAAACGCCCCGGAAAATATATGCTGCAGATGTCGGCATGCGAAACGCGGTTGCTTTTCGTTTTTCACAAGACATAGGCAGATTGGCGGAAAATTTTGTCTTTCTGGAATTAAGGCGTCGTGGAGATGAAGTTTTTTACTTTGAGAAAAAACAGGAGGTTGACTTTTATGCCCGCCATGAAAGTGGAGAAGCGCTGCTCATCAATGTGATATGGGAGATGACCAGGAGAGACACCAGGCAAAGAGAAATAGATGGCCTCCAGGAGGCGATGGGCCAATTGGGCATAGACAGGGCATTGTTGCTAACTGAGCGTACAGATGAGGAAATAGAGACCCCCGAGGGAAAGATTGTTGTCAAGCCATTATGGTTGTGGGCCACAGAAGCTGGGTTTAGCTAAAGGCGTGTGGACAAGATCTTACATTGCCAAAATTGAAGGTAGAACTTTTTACCAGGGCAGGCTCCTCGTGCTGCTATGCCCATACTCGCCTGCGCCGACATGGCACCGCAAGTCGTGCTTCAGTTGCCGGGATAAAATCGTAAAACGATTTTATGAAACGCAACTTCGTTGCTTAGAGCTGGATAGCTCACCCCAGTTAAATAGGACTTCGATTTAACCTTGTTAAATAATAGAGTTTAACCCCAGTACGATCATCCAGACCTACGAGGCGGGCGGGGCAAGAAGCTGAAGGCTAAAGGCTGAGAAGGGAAAACTCAAACAACAGAAAGGCCCCGGAAGATTTTTCGGGGCCTTTTCTATTTACTGGCTTAGACAGGATTTTCAGGATTTTTTGGGTTTCTGCCTTTCCGGCCTCTTCCAGGCGTAGGCTCTACGAGCCGGAAGCCGGGGGGAAGAAAGGCAGAAAACGCCCCAGTGGAATCATGAACATGAAGGGCATTCCACGGGGTAAACAATCAGCCTTGCGGCGGAATTTCCGCCATTGTGAATGAGGTTGACTATTCTGTTGACGGATGGTATTTAGTATTTATTGAATACAAGAAAAGGTCGGCTCATATATCCAGGTAGAGTTAGATTGAGGAGATGAAGATGGCTACAAAGGCCTTGGAAATTTATGATATTTTAAAGGGAATTGGTTTAGAAGAGGAGAAGGCAAGAAAATTTGTTGATTATATTGAAGAAAGCTCCCACACGACGATTGAAAAAGAGCTTAAGAACTTTGCCACAAAAGAAGATTTACTAAGAGAGATTGAGAAATTAAGAGTTGAAATGGCCAATCTGAAGGTTGACCTGATAAAGTGGATGTTCATCTTTTGGATCGGACAGGTAGCAGTTATTTCAGGAATCATTTTTGTGATGTTAAAGCTCTATTTTAAATAACACTCTGTAGTCTTTCATCTCCATTTCCCAACTCTGTAATCGACAGGATTTTTTGGGTTTCTGCCTTGGAAAGGCCCCGGAACATTTTCCGGGGCCTTTTTTGATTTTTGCCACTAATCAGAAGCCTATTTTTGCCTCTCACCCCAGTACGATGGTCCCCACCCACCGAACTTAGCTCCGCTTCGCTCCGCAATTGGAATGATGGCCAATACGACTATTAAGTTTAGTCACCAATGTCCTTGCAAGTTCTTCCTGTTCAACACGCTACGCAAATGGATCTGCAATAGCATAGCCAGGTGTCAAACCTCCAACATTTTTGCTCGGCACCAGGCAGGATTTACCTCAGCACTGAATCCCCAGCTTCTCGTGCATAAAGCTTCCACGCATGCTCGATTTGTCAAGAGGAAAGATTTGACCCCAAGTCCTCCCTTCCCCGTCTCTTTTAAGAAGGAATTCTTGATCCATCTGTGGCTTGTTACACCTTAACCGGGCACAAAGCTTGAAGCTTGAAGCAGGGTCAGGGTGATCCTCACAGGAAAACCCCGCTTCTCTCCGAGGCGTAGGCTCTTTCCCTCCGGGCTGTATGCCCTACGGGCAGGAAGCCGAACTGGAGGCCTGAAAAGGGAGGCGGGTTTTTTGGTTCGGATCTGTTTGGCAGGCATCTTGCTGTATCTCAGTTTGGCCTAAAGATCCTCAAGTTTTGGGCAAGGTTTTCCGATACGTAAAGCAGAGAGAAAATAGATATTGCCTATCACAATCAAATTTGAGGAAGCTTCTCAACAGCAGGCAGGAGAATAAGAGACTTATGATCTTACGCTCCGCCAGAGGCGGACAGGCGCAGGCGGATAGAAATTTCAGGACGTTAAAAAAGGCGGTGGGAT
>JAUWXF010000321.1 GCA_030616475.1 Desulfobacterales bacterium | reverse complement strand
TAGTTTTGGGGAAAAGGTGTCAGGTTTCGTGTTTCAGGTGTCAGGATTGAGAAACTTAAAGAGCTGAAACCTGAACACTGACACCTGGCCATTGAACTCAATAACCAACAATCTTGATTTACACCCCTTAGAACCTGCTATCAAGTAATCTTGGCTTGATTTTTGCTCTGCTTCGTTTATGATCATTAGATATCATAATACAATAGGTTATAAAATCGCTTCGCGATTTTATATAGAAATCTATCTCGTGAGCCCACACATATGACGAACATCATGCCCTTAAAGGTCGACCTTCACATCCACACCAAAGAAGATAGAGAAGACCGGGTCTCGTACTCCGCCTATGAGCTGATTGATGAGGCTGTGTTGAGAGGTTTTGATGCCCTTGCCATTACGAACCACGACAGGCTCACGTACAGCCCGGAGCTTAAATCGCATGCGGCTGAACGCGAATTAGTATTGATCCCGGGGGTTGAGGCCACCATTGAAGGCAAGCATGTCCTGCTAATTAATATGCCCTTTCAAAATGGCTGCTACAACAGCTTCGAGGACGTCCTCAGACAAAAGGCTGCGAACAATCTGGTCATTGCACCCCACCCCTACTTCCCGAGTCCGACCTGCCTGGACGGACAACTTGAAGCCATCCCGCACCTGTTTGATGCCGTGGAACATTGCCATTTCTACACCTGCCGGATAGATTTCAACAGGCAGGCCGTCCGATTTGCACAAAAGTACCGGCTGCCCGTTGTTGGAAACTCGGATGCTCACGTACTGGAGCAATTTGGGTTGGCCTATTCTCTGGTTGAAGCCGAAAAGACCCCTGACGCCATTATCCAGGCGATCAAGGCCGGGAGGGTCAAGCAGGTTTCCAGTCCACTCCCCCTGGCGCTGCTTATGCGAATCCTTGTCGGCGTGGCGATTACCAAGGGTCCTATGTGGAAAAAGCCCTTTGAACTCATGTGCATAGGGGGGTCTTTTATCAAGCGTGTAATGGACGGGCGGCTGTGATGCGATATTATCCGGTGAATCTGGACGTGCAAAACAAGGACTGCCTTGTTGTGGGGGGCGGCAGTGTGGGTGAACGTAAGGTCAATACCTTACTTGAATGCGGGGCGCGCCTTACCGTGGTAACCACCCTTGCAACCGAGCGCCTTCAAGCCTTGGCCTCAGAGGGCCGCATCGACCTAATGACTAGAGACTATGAGCCCTCTGACCTAAAAGGCAAATTTCTGGTTATTGGAGCGACTGACAGCGAAGAGGTAAATGAAAAAATCAGCAAAGATGCGGCCAAGAGGGGACTGCTGTGTAACATTGCCGATCGCCCGGCCGCCTGTAGCTTTGTGCTTCCGGCCATCGTCCGCCAGGGTGATCTGTTGATTGCCATTTCTACCTCAAACAAGAGTCCGGCTGTGGCAAGGAGGATACGTCAGACCCTGGAAAAGGAATTTGGGCCGGAATATGCAGTATTGTTGAACCTGATGGGTGCCATCCGTCAAAAACTTCTGGCAGAGGCAAGGAGTCCGGAGGCCCGTAAGCGGATGTTTGAACGATTGCTGGATGAGGGGCTGCTGGAAATGATCCGTAAGAATCGCATCAAGGATGTAGACGGCCTCCTCAAAAACGTGCTAGGCAAAGGGTACGGGTGGAATGAATTGAGGGATTGAAGAATTGAGGGATTATGAATTACAAGAGATTTAGTCCGTTAATAATAGAGTTGGTATTTTTTTGGCAGAAAATAAATTCGAAATACGAATATCGAAATACGAAACAATATCGAATGACAAAAATTCAAAATTAAAAAACGATAAGCAATTCTGACATTTTCAATCGCCCTTGAGACCGCTCTTACAGTTTTGAACATTTGAGCATTTAATATTTGGATTTGTTTCG
>JAUWXF010000319.1 GCA_030616475.1 Desulfobacterales bacterium | reverse complement strand
GATCTCATTGAATGCTGCGCCAGAAGTTTCTACGCAATGGGACAGGAAAGCCAGGTCTGGGCCAGGGGTTCAAAGGTTATAGTCTACTGATATCCTTAACTTTATAACACAATGCTCAGATTAGCCTCTTTCACCCATTGGGTGAAACATAACATTCGTCCCTATTGACGCGTCATCCTTTTGCTAACAGCCAGTTAGGGTTCTTCAACCGGGAACCGTGAACGTTGAACCGCTCAACGCAGGTACAAATCCTTTTGCCTCTGTGGTCATGGCGCATCTGAAGGCTGTGGAGACGGCAGGAGACAATGACAAGCGTTACTACTGGAAGCTCTATTTGATCAAGAGGCTCTACAAGCTGGGTTATGCTAAAGAGGATGTAATCCGGCTTTTTGAGTTTATTGATTGGGTCATGGTCCTGCCCAAAGATCTGGAACAGGGGTTGTGGCAGGAGAATCAAAAGATGGAGGAGGGAAAAAAGATGGAATACATTTCCAGTGTGGAAAGAATAGGCATGGAAAAGGGCATGGAAAAGGGGGTCTTAAAGCTTTTAGCTCGTCAAATCGCCAGGCGTTCTTTAGATCAGTAGTTTTCCGGTGTGAAAATCGGGTATTTCCAAACCCAAAATCCGTAATTGTCACAATTGCGTGCTGGTACAATCTTGTGTAGAAGGGTAACAAATGAGGTCTATGACCCAAAGTCACACAGTGTGTTATGGCCTGTACCTGCATATCAAACACCTGCTCTGCTGCGTTCCGGGGCTTATGCTGATTTGTGCGTTTGCAAAGGACAAGTATTGTGACTCTCAATTGCTGGAGTTCTTGTCGGTTGAATTTTTCAGGGGTTGAGGAGGGTTGGAATAATGATGGTTCAGAAAAGGTTGTTTGCGATCGGTCTGATCTTGAGCCTAAGTCTTCTCTTGTTTAGTAGTTTTGCGGAAGCCGAAACTTGGCCGGCACCCGAAGACTGGATATTTTTGGCCACTGACAAGGATGAGGGCGGAGGCGATGATTTCCGAGATATCATAGGTATGTATTATTATTACAATGGTTCACATCTCTACCTTAGAATGCGTTGCGTTGCCCCCCCTGTTTTCACCGAGACAGACCCGCCTCGCCACGAAGGCAGGTTCAAGTGGTTCATAGATTTGGATGGGAATAGCTACATCTCCGGCGGTTCGGTAGTGGAGGCAGAGTATTTGCTGTTTGTGGAAGATACAGATCCCGATGATTCCGCAGGAGAGGTATATCTGCTAGACGATACGGATGATAATGGAAATTTTGACGAGTGGGAAAGTGATTACTCTGCAGGATTAGTCACTAATCCTGCGGTAGCTGATTATAGAATACAGGGCAATTATATCGATGTCTATGTAGCACGATCTAACATAGCCGATCCAGGTAACGTGTGGTTGGCATGGGCAACTGACCAAGAGAATCCGAATCTTGACCAGTCGCCAAGCTCCGACAGTCCTGACTCATTAGTCTTTATGGGCCCTATCGTACCGGATTCAGACGATGATGGCATACCAGATGACACCGACAACTGTCCTTACACCTCGAATCCGGACCAGGCGGATACGGATGGAGACGGGGTTGGCAATGTTTGCGATAACTGTCCTTTTACCTCGAATCCGGGTCAAGAGGATTATGATGGTGACGGCGCTGGCGATGCGTGCGACAACTGCCCGTCTGATCCCAACAAGACTGAGCCAGGCATATGCGGTTGTGGCATACCCGATACCGACTCAGATGGGGATGGAACTCCGGATTGTAACGATGGCTGTCCATCTGATCCCAACAAGACTGATCCAGGCGTATGCGGTTGCGGTGTAGCTGATACTGACACTGACGGCGATGGAACTGCCGACTGTAATGACCTTTGCCCGTCTGATCCCGGCAAGACTGAACCAGGCATATGCGGTTGTGGCACCCCCGATACCGACTCAGATGGTGATGGAACTCCGGATTGTAACGATGGCTGTCCATCTGAT
>JAUWXF010000360.1 GCA_030616475.1 Desulfobacterales bacterium | reverse complement strand
GGCATTGTTTACATTCGAGCCGAATATCCACTCGCAATCGAAAGGCTTCAAAAAGCTATAAGTCAAATGGAAGAACTCGGACTTATCGGAAAAAACATTTTGGGCAATGACTTTAATTTTAATATTGTGATAAAAGAAGGCGCAGGAGCTTTTGTTTGTGGTGAAGAAACAGCGCTTATCGTCTCAGTTGAAGGTCGTCGAGGCATGCCCAGGCCAAGGCCTCCGTTCCCTGCAAATTCTGGGCTTCATGGAAAACCAACCATTATCAATAACGTTGAAACTCTGGCCAATGTACCCGTGATTCTTAATAAAGGCGCAGAATGGTTCGCCCAGTATGGCACCAAAGAAAGCCGCGGTACAAAGACATTTGCTCTGGCCGGAAAGATCAGACATACAGGGCTTATCGAAGTACAAATGGGTACTAAGATCGAGGATATCATATACAAGATTGGCGGCGGTATCCCAAACGATAAAAAATTCAAAGCTGTTCAGACCGGAGGACCATCCGGAGGGTGTTTGCCCGCTGAACTTATTGATCTTAAAGTTGATTACGAAGAACTCACCAAAGCAGGTTCGATCATGGGATCCGGCGGAATGATCATCATGGATGAAGATTCATGCATGGTAGACATTGCCAGATATTTTCTTGAATTTACTCAAAGTGAATCATGCGGAAAATGTACGCCGTGTCGAGTAGGTTCCCAGCATTTGCTTCGTATGTTGACGGAAATTACTGAAGATAAAGCATCAATAGAATATCTAAATAAACTTGAAAAACTTTCACAGACAATTGCCTCGGGTAGTCTTTGTGCTTTGGGTCAAACAGCACCAAATCCAGTTTTGACTACCTTGAGATATTTCAGAAATGAATACGAAGCTCATATACAGCATAAGAGATGCCCAGCAGGGGTCTGCCGTGGCTTAATTAAATATAGTATTGATTTGGAAAAATGTATTGGCTGTGGTTTGTGTCTAAAAGCTTGCCCGGCTGATGCCATAAGTGGC
>JAUWXF010000053.1 GCA_030616475.1 Desulfobacterales bacterium | reverse complement strand
TTCGGACCCGCCTGCCATCGCCACGTACTTCGTGCAGCTTACATGCTAGCATCTCTGGCAATGGCGGGCAGGTTTCGAGTTTCGATATTCGGATTTTGCCTGAACATGACTTTTCGTTCAGGCACTAGTTATGAATAAGACCAGAGATATTTGTACACAAAAAATATAGGTTTCCGCCTACCAAAATTTTGGGTAGGTGTCAAGGAGAAAACCTCTATCCAGCGGTTTCTTGGGTTTCCTTTACATCTTCTTTTGCCTCCTTTTTCCCAAACACCCTGGCACCCAGAATGCCAACTTCATAGAGCAAGATCAAGGGTCCTGCCATCATGATCTGGGTAATGACATCCGGCGGAGTCAGGATGGATGCAAACACAAAGAACAGCAGGATGGCATACTTGCGTTTGGACTTGAGGAACTTGACGTTCACAATACCAAGCTTTGCCAGAAAGGTCACAAACAGCGGCAGCTCAAAGACGACGCCAAAGGCAAAAAGGAGCTTACTAGAAAAACCCAGGTATTCCTTCATTGCTGGGAGGGGCTTGACGTAATCGGATGCAAACCCCATGAAGAACTTGAATCCAAACGGAAAGACAACAAAGTAACCGAAAAGGGCTCCGCCCAAAAAGAACACGGAGGACAGGAACACAATGGGCAAGACCAAACGCTTTTCCTTGTCGTAGAGCCCTGGTGCAATGAACATCCACAACTGGTACACGATGACGGGCACTGCCAGAAGGAGCCCTGCGAGGAGGGCGACTTTCAGATATGTAAAAAAGGCCTCCGGGAGGCCGGTGTAGATGAGCTTTTCGTCCGGCGGCATTGCGGCCAGCAGGGGCTGCATGAGGATCTCAAATAGTCTTTTTGAAAAGATGTAACTGATGACAAAGCCGATACCAACTGCGGAAAAGCAGATGATCAGGCGCCTGCGGAGCTCCTCAAGGTGAGCGGTAAAGGGGAGCTTCTCATCCTCGGACATCTTTGGCAGGCTCCTTCAACCCGTTTTCTTGCCGGGACTTGTCTTCGACAGAGTCTTCTGAACCTCCGGTCACATCCTTTTCAACGGTATGCTCAAGCTCATCTTCTGAGGCAGCATCGACTTCCTGATCGGCGGTGTTTTCAGCCATGGAATTTCGTACTGTCTCCTCAAGGTCCTCCTTGACTTCCCGTATGGTGTCACGGGCCTCCTTCAGCTCATTGTCCACTTCAAGGTTTTCCTTGAACTCCTGCGTGGCTTTCCTGAACTCGGAAATACCCCGTCCTAAGGACTTGGCGATTTCGGGAAGCTTCTTCGGACCGAGGACGATCAGGGCAATAGCCAGAATCAAAATAATTTCCGGCATCCCCATACCAAACATAGACGACTCCTTTTATAAAATCCCTGCGGGTTTTTATATAGCGCGGCTACGCCGCTTTAAATGATAGGCGAAATTCGGTTTAAATTCATAGCGGTATTTTGGTTACAGTCAAGGCAAATCAGAATCCCCAATTGACAATTTCGTTGACAACAGGTCCCCTCATATTTATATTCGGAGTCAATTTGATTGTACAGCAATTTCTTTTTTTGAGCGGCGAAGCCGCGTTATATAAAATCGCAACGCGATTTTATGAGCCGGAGTGGTGAAACTGGTAGACGCAGAGGACTCAAAATCCTCCGGGCCTTGCGCCCGTGTCGGTTCAATTCCGACCTCCGGCACCAAGCAAATCAAAGGGGCTGGTTGTTCGTGGGCCGGCCCCTTTTTTGTTTGTGTTTCATGGCGTGGGCTGGTGAAGGGGCTGTTCTACTGGAGATTACTGATATGGCGTAGTGAGACGGGCGACGGCAACGAAGTAAGCGATAACCGCTTTTTTTGACTGTTTTTTGTCTTGACAAACAAGGATATTTTGTGTATGTCCCGTTGAAATTGTTTGCGTCCCACTTGTGAAAGCAGGTTCCTGGTGGAACTGCAAGGACCAGCCTCTATGAGCCTGAAGAACCTCCTCCTACAAAAAAGATCTCGCATTGTGAAGAAGTGGTGTGACGTGGTACTGCGGACCTACCCTGAACAGAGTCAAAGCTTTTTGAAGAAAAAAGATCCGTTTGGGAATCCCTTGGGTCACACCATCGCTGAGGGGATAGAGTCTATATATGACGAACTCTTGCAGGGAGCCGAATCTGACAATATTCCGCTCTTTTTCGACAATATCATGAGAGTAAGGGCTGTCCAGGACTTTTCTCCATCCCAGGCCGTCGGCTTTGTGTTCGGCTTGAAAAAAGTGATTAGAAAGGAACTGGGAAGTGAGATCCTGAAAGAGGGGATCTCCGAAGAGTGGGCGGCATTTGAGAACAGAATAGACGGTTTGGCGCTGCTTTGCTTTGACATCTATACCGCATGCCGGCAGAAGATTTTTGACATTAGGGTAAATGAGGTCAAGAAACAGTCACATAGATTACTAAAAATGGCAGGTCTGGCATATGAGCTCCCCGGGGATTATGAGCACCCTGGGTATGAAGGGGATCTCAAAGAGGGCCAGGTGAATAAAAGTGAATAACAGATAACCTAATCTACGGAAGCGAGGGGATACTAAATGAACGCCATAGCGAGTCTCATACTATCCGGTGGAGCCATTTCCATGCTTGTAGCCATTCCCTTCTTGGCTGTGTGGGTACTACCCCACGTGTATGGAATACGCCTTGAGTGGCTTTTTGGGATTGTCATTCCGTATCTTGCCGCGATCATATTCTTTGTAGGCATTATATACCGCGTGGTGAAATGGGCAAAATGCCCCGTGCCTTTCCGCATCCCTACCACGTGTGCACAGCAAAAATCCCTGCCTTGGATCAAGTACGGTTATGCCGAGAAATTAGATAACCCGATCAGCACTGCCGGCGTGGTCGGCCGGATGATCCTCGAGGTGCTTTGTTTCCGTTCCTTGTTCAGGAGTACAAAGATGGAATTTGGAGCCGGGGGAAATATCAAATACAAATCGTCCAAGTGGCTGTGGCTCGCAGCCATCGTGTTTCATTATTGCTTTCTCGTCATTATACTCAGGCACCTCAGATTCTTCACCGATCCCATGCCTTTCTTTGTCCCCATCATTGAAAAAGTCGATGGGTTTTTCCAGTTCTTCCTACCCGTTGTTTATCAAAGCGGCTTCTTGATCGGGGCAGCTTTGACGTATCTTTTGCTGAGAAGATTGCTTGATCCCAAGTTGCGCTATATATCCCTTCCGGCTGACTACTTTCCGCTCTTTCTGATCCTGACCATAGCGGGGACAGGCATCCTGATGCGCTATGTGCTCAAGGCGGACGTCGTGAGCATCAAGGAGTTGACTATGGGACTGGTCTCTTTCCGTCCCGTGGTCCCTGAGGGGATCAGCGTGCTCTTTTACATCCACCTGTTCCTTGTGAGCGTGCTTTTCGCGTACTTTCCGTTCAGCAAACTTATGCACGTGGCAGGCGTGTTTCTGAGCCCCACAAGAAATTTGTCGAATAATAGCCGGATCGTCAGGCACATCAATCCCTGGAACCCACCTGTCAAGATTCATACATATGAGGCGTATGAGGATGACTTCAGAGAGAAGATGATAGAAGCTGGATTGCCAGTAGAAAAAGAAGCAGCATTGCCGGCAGACAAGGAATAAATCTGCAAAAGGAGTTATTATGGCTGACATACCAGAGAGTTGGAAGGTTCCGCCACCAAAAGCCTGGAAGCTTTCGACACCCGAGGAGTTGGTGAAGGACGTCGATCACAGACCTCTTTCGCTGCTGGGATTAGAGAAAGGGTGGATGCGTACCGCCCCTGATGTTGAGATCAAACCGGGGATGCATTGTCATGCGGCCTTGCCGAAAAGGCTTGAAACCGTGGACATGCCGAACCCGAGGCAGTGGTCGGCGATGGATGAGGACTGGAAGCTGCCCAGAAACTGGAAAGAGATCATCTTAGAAGGATTCAAGGATCGGCTCGGCAGGTTCCGCTCTTTCCAGCTCTTTATGGATATCTGTGTGAGGTGCGGTGCCTGTGCAGACAAGTGCCACTACTTCATCGGCTCGGCAGACCCCAAGAATATGCCTGTTCTCAGAGCAGAGCTTCTGAGATCGATATATCGAAAGTATTTCACAACCGCAGGAAAGCTTTTGGGGCCGATTGCCGGAGCAAGAGAACTTACGCTCGACGTACTAAGAGAGTGGTGGTACTATTTGTACCAGTGCACGGAATGCCGCCGTTGCTCGGTTTTCTGCCCTTACGGCATTGATACGGCCGAAATCACCATGATGGGCAGGGAACTGACCAATCTGCTGGGCCTAAACATCGACTGGATTGCAGCGCCTGTTGCCTTTTGTTACAGAACCGGTAATCACATGGGCATTCAGCCCCACGCCTACAAGGACATGATCGAGTTTTTCCTGGATGAGATTGAGAATGTCACTGGCGTCCGGATGTCGCCAACCTTCAATAGGAAGGGCGCTGAGATCCTCTTTATTACGCCCTCTGGTGACGTCTTTGGCGATCCCGGTACTTACACCTGCATGGGCTATCTCATGCTGTTCCACGAGTTGGGCCTGGACGTTACCTGGAGCACGTATGCCTCTGAAGGCGGGAACTTTGGTTTTTTTACCTCCAATGAGATGATGAAGAGGCTCAACGCCAAGATGTATGCGGAAGCCAAGCGCCTGGGGGTGAAATGGATCTTAGGCGGGGAATGCGGTCACATGTGGCGGGTCATCAACCAGTATATGGGCACCATGAACCTTGACATTGCCGAGGGCAGTAAGTTGGAGGAGCCGGTCTCTCCGATTACAGGGACCAAGTTCGAGAATACAAAATCGACGAAGATGGTTCACATTACGGAATTTACGGCAGACCTTATTAGGCATAACAAGCTAAAACTAGATCCGAGCAGAAACGATCACTTGAAGGTCACATTCCATGATTCGTGTAACACCTCTCGAGGCATGGGGCTTTTTGAGGAGCCTCGTTACATCATCAAGAATGTGTGCAATCACTTCTATGATATGCCGGCGGGCACCATCCGGGAGCAGACCTTCTGCTGCGGAGGCGGGTCCGGTTTGAATGCAGGGGAAGATATGGAGCTGAGGATGCGCGGGGGGCTGCCCAGGGCCAATGCTGTCAAATACGTCCATGAGAAATACGGCGTGAACAAACTTGCCTGTATTTGCGCCATTGATAGGGCCGTCTTGCCAAACCTCATGGAATACTTTGTCCCGGAGGTAGATGTCACCGGTCTTCACGAGATGGTGGCAAATGCCATGATATTAGAGGGAGAAAAGGAAAAGACAGTAGATTTACGCGGTGAACCTCTTCCGGGAAGGGAGGAAAGCGAGTGATGTATGACGGAGGCAAAATTATCACCGGGGTTATCATCGGTCTTGTTTTCATGACATTTCCTATCTGGTATACTAGCGGGAGGGCCGCCAAAAAACCAGATATAAAGCTCCCCGTGAAAGAGAAGCAGTGCGTGGAGCCGAAGGAGTACATGAGGGTGAAGCACATGCAGTTGTTGGACCTGTGGAGAGATTCAGTCGTCCGCGTAGCCCAGAGATCTTATGTTGCTTTCAATGGCGTAAAGTATGATATGAGCTTGCAGAATACGTGCATAAGCGCGGACTGTCATGCAAAGAAGACCGAGTTTTGTGACCAGTGTCACAATTATACGGGAGTAGTACCGTACTGTTGGGATTGCCATATCGAACCTAAGGAAGAACCTGCGGAGAAACCACAGGCAGAGGAGAAGCACTGATGGGCGTGAACAGAAGAAAGTTCTTGAAGATCGCTGGGATTTCCACATTGGGGGCGGCGGCCAAGCCTGCGGCTGATGCCCTTGCGATGAACCCTATCGAGTGGTTGGACAAAAAGCTGGGCGGTTTCACGGTGCCCGAAACACTCTTGCATTTTTTTCACAAGCCGGCAGGGTTTACGCCCGGAGAGGCCCTGACAGCAAAAAGATGGGTCATGGTCGTGAATGTAAGACAGATCGATGAGGAGATAGCAGAGGCCTGTATGGAAGTGTGCCACAGAATCCACAATGTTCCTCATATCAAGAACCCAAAGCATGAAATCAAGTGGATTTGGGATGAGCACTATAAGCATGCCTTGCCCGGCCAGCACCATGAACACATAGATGAGGCTTTGAAAAAGGCACCGTTTCTCGTCCTGTGTAACCACTGCGAGAACCCTGCCTGCGTTAGGGTTTGTCCGACAAAGGCCACGTTTAAGAGAAAGCATGACGGCATCGTCTTGATGGATATGCATCGCTGCATTGGGTGCCGGTTTTGTATGGCGGCGTGTCCTTTTGGCGCAAGAAGCTTCAACTGGATAATCCCCTGGCCTCGGGAAGGGGCGGGGACGATGCCGAGGTTTCGTAAGGATAAAGAGCCGCCAAACCCCGAATTTCCCACAAGGGTGAAAGGGGTTGTGGAAAAGTGCAATTTCTGTGCAGAACGGCTTGCCAAAGGGCAGATTCCGGCCTGCGTGGAGACCTGCCAGGAACTCTGTAAGGAAAAGGGCAGGGAGCCGGCACTCGTATTTGGGGATCTGGAAGACCCTGACTCGGAAGTGAGGCAATTGCTGCGGTCGCACCACACCCTTCGGCGTAAACCAGAGCTTGGAACGAATCCCAATGTCTATTATATTGTGTGAGGTGGGCTATGCTTGAGAAGGCATTTCTTGGAGGGCGGAAATACTGGATATTGCTGGTAATTTTCGGCGGTATCATCGGGTTAGGCTTTATTATGTGGCTCTATCAGTTTCGTGTCGGCCTGGGCATCACAGGTATGAGCAGGGATGTTTCGTGGGGGTTTTACATAGGCCAATTTACGTACCTTGTTGGTGTGGCAGCCGCAGGAGTTATGGTTGTGCTGCCGTACTATCTCCATCACTATAAAGCCTTTGGCCGGATTACCATTTTGGCAGAGTTCATGGCTGTTGGTGCTGTGAGTATGTGTTTGTTGTTTATTCTGGTGGACCTTGGCAATCCGGTTCGGGCTCTTAATGTGCTGTTGCACCCCTCACCCAATTCGGTTCTTTTCTGGGACATGATTGTCCTGAACGGGTATCTCTTCCTTAATATCTTAATCGGGTGGAATGTGCTGAGCGCAGAGCGTAAAGGCTCACCGCCTCCTAACTGGATCAAACCTTTCATATATCTTTCCATCCCCTGGGCGATCAGCATCCACACGGTTACGGCATACCTTTACGCGGGTTTGCCGGGGAGACATTTCTGGCTTACCGCGATCATGGCCCCTCGTTTTCTCGCCTCAGCATTTTGTGCCGGGCCTGCCCTCCTGATCCTTCTCTGTCTTATCGTACGAAAGACAACTAGATTCGATCCCGGCAAAGAGCAAATTCAAACGCTTGGCAGCATTGTCACTTATGCCCTTATTTTGAATGTGTTTTTCTTCTTGTGCGAACTCTTTACGGTCTTCTACAGTCAGATACCAGGCCACATAGATCACTTCCACTACCTCTTCTTCGGCCATGAAGGGCACGGAAACCTCATTGTCCTGATGTGGCTTGCTTTCGCACTTATGACTGCGGCTATTATTCTCCTGGTTGTTCCCGTCACACGCAGGAATGAAGGTATCTTGACAGTGGCGTGCGTGTTGACAGTTATTGGAACGTGGATAGATAAGGGATTTGGTTTGGTTGTGGGTGGATTTGTACCCAATCCTTTACACCAGTATACTGAGTATTGGCCTACAGTGCCCGAGGCGTTGATCACGCTGGCAGTGTGGGCAACCGGGTTCCTGATAATCTCAGTTCTTTACAAGGTCGCCACCACGGTGAAGGTGGAGGTGGGAGCGGGCTAGCCCAATTTTTTCAGCAAAACGTTTGAATGATAAAGGGCTCATTCCATGTTGGAATGGGCCCTTTTTATTTAGGCGCTTAGTGCCACAACATCGACAAAAGATTGTCTATGTGACGTAAGCTTTTGTATTCATATGCAATTAAAATTCGAATATCGAAATCCGAAACAAATTCTAAATCTTCAAAATTCAAATGACCAAAACTCAGTGCACGACTATATCTCAAAGAGCTCAAATTCCATGTTTTGAACATTCGAACATTTGTATTTTGGATTTGTTTCGAGTTTCGAATTTCGTGCTTCGGATTTCCGGTTTATCCGGGCTAGACTTTTCGTCTCGGTTTCCGAGTAAACAGAACCGAGCAAAAGCGCTCTTTGCTCTAATTGAGATTCTGTGAAGTGGAGAATGAGAGGTTGGATGTGAGGATCTATCTAGTGTTCACTTGGCGCAGACTTGCCGACAGCTTTATAGGAAATGGTGATCGCTCCGAAAACGACTAATGCTTCCCATATGGCCACGACAAACCAACTGTGGAATAGGTGAAAGAAAAGACCACCACCAATTATTGCAGGCACACCAAAGACTACCATGATCCCTATCATTCTGGCAAGATCCATAACAGTTCCTCACTAAGTAGACCTATTCTTGAATACGATTCCGTATTACAATTGGTTTATTCATTCCACAACCCTGGCCCAGACCTGTTTTAAAAATGCTGAAAATTGCAAGACCCCGATGCGGGCCTTAGCTCACTTTAGGCACTTCAAACTTTTAATCATGATTATGATCCCCTTTCCCTTTCTTGCAGATCACGTCAAGGAAAGCACGAATGGCGCAATAGTGCAAAATGATAACCAGGGATATTAAAACGGTATAAACGGAGCCCATGAAGACATAATGAACCGGGTCGCTTACCCAGTCAAAAATAAATGGAAACATGGCAGCGTCCTTCCTATAGTGGATTTAGCTCCTTTTCTTGCGGAAAGATCGGCAGATACCGATACGTAATCGATATGAAAATGGCGCCTAGCCAAAGGTATAGCAATGTGCTCGCGTATTCCACCCAGTTTGGATGGTAGCTGACGAACTTATCAAACGACATGACGGGGACCACGAGCGTCTGTACGGTCATGATCCAGCGATTCATAAAGATCCCTGCGCAGTTTAGCAGGCAGGCGATAACCAAGAGATTCTCGTTCTGTCGCGCTTTCGTGCTCAGCAGGATGATCGCGGGGATAACACCCAGGATACCAAGCTCCAAAACCAACACCCAGTAACCATATGGATGATTCGCATAAAAACTGCTGAAAGGTGCGCCTACCTTCCCGGCTATGCTTACCCAGTACACGGTATCGATAGTTTTCAAAACAAGATAAACAACCAGGAGCCTGCCGGATATCCTCGCAAGAATATCTATAACATTTCTCTTGACGAGCCGCTTTCGCGCGAACTTCTCTGTAATCCAGGTGATCAGGATGGTGAAGCAGGGACCAGCGGCAATGGCCGAAAGGATGAACAGAAAGAAGGTCCATGGCCAGACCAGAAACCCTTCACGAAAGGCAAAAGGACGGCCGTAAAGGACGCCAGGGACGCCACCAAGAGACCCTTGATGAAAAAAGGAAAGAAACACACCGATTGCTGCAATCGTGGGCATGGCTTCATGAAGGTGATGGGCCATACCGTGGAAAAAGCCTATCTTGTTGATCTGGCGGTTTTCCAAAATCAAGGGGAGATACTCAATGCACAGGACCATGAAATAGCACGTGATACAGAAGGCCACCTCTGTGAGCATGGAGTGGACGTTTGCGTGCCAGAAGATAAACCAACCTCTCAGGGGTTGGCCGATGTCTACTCCAAGGATGGCCTGGGCCGCGGCATAGCACATAATGCCGATAACCACGGCAAAATTGACGATATTCTTGAGCTCGTCTATGTTCAGGATGTACCTTAAGAAACCTGTGAAGAAGGCACCTGCCCCTAAGGCTATCACCCCTAGGTCTGCGGCAATCCAGAGCCCGAACGGGAAATTGTTGTTCAGATATGTCACATTCAGGGCCAGGCCCCAGCACATGAGTGTGGCGACAACACCCACCATTACAGGGCCGTGCAGGATGCCGATCCACAAAAGAAACCATTTAAGCTTACACCGCTTGACACCCTCCGGGATTAGTGCAGAATCAAATGAGGCTGATGCAGAATCCATAACAGACACTCCTTCTGAAGTTAGGGGCTTTGCCCCAATTGGAGTAATGGAGTGATGGAGTGATGGGTCTGGGAAAAAACAATTCTGCTCTTACTACCCACTACTCCCGTACTCCAATACTCCATCATTCCACCTGAGCGGCACAAGTCGATTGCCACTATGATACACCCATGAGTCGAATAAGTTGCAGAAATTCCGAAACATTAGGCGGGCATTACATCATTTCCTTTCTTGCCCGTATAAACGTCGCCTGCCTTCCGGACCCAGTCCCTTGTTGAGACATAGTAGACCTTTGGATTGGTGCCGAGTTCTTCCAGAAGCCGGAAAGCATACCGACTCTTCTTTAGCTCATAGACCTTGTGTTCCGGGTTATCCAAATCTCCGAACGTGATGGCCCCTGCGGGGCAGGCCTGGGTGCAGGCCGTTTGATATTCGTCCTCATGAATCTCACGACGCCCTTCCGCGTATGCCTTGTTTCTGGCCCGCTGGAGCCGATGATAGCAAAAACTGCATTTTTCCACCACTCCCCGCATACGAACGGACACGTCCGGATTCAGGTACTTTTCCATTCCTTTGGGCCACGTTGGGTCCCACCAGTTAAAAATCCGAACATGGTAGGGGCACGCAGCCATGCAGTACCGGCATCCGAAACAGCGTGTATAAATCTGACTTACAATACCGGTTTCGTGACTGTAATCCGTAGCGCATGCCGGGCATACGGACACGCATGGCGTTGCAGCATGGTGACCGTGGCCCTCACAGTGCTGACAGGGCCTGGGAATATAAGAAATCTCCATATCCGGAAAGGGAAGACCGTTGGAAATCTTGTAAACCCGCATCCAGAGGCTACTGCGCAACCTGTCAGAATTGTCTTTCCTGAAGGGCAGGTTGTTCTCAGCCATACACGCCACCATGCAGGCCCCGCAACCCGTGCATTTATCCAGGTCAACTACCATACCGTACTTGTAAGTCTTGCCGTGTCCTTTGTGATGTGCCTCTTTCATGGTTACCCCTTCGTAAAAACTTGCTTCGCTTCGCTTCGCAATTGGCCCGCCCTGGCGCGACAGAAGTTGGACAATGCCTCCGAAAGAAAAACCCGGCCCGCCCTGGTGCGACAGAAGATGGAGAATGCCACAGAGTGAAAAACCCGGTCTGGGCCAGGGAATAATGGAATACTGGAATGATGGAATGATGGGTTCAAGACCCGCCTGCCTCGCGTTGCGAAGCATTGCGGGCAGGGGATCTTGGTCTTCTTGTCTTTTACATCATTCCAATATGAGCGCAAGCTTCACTACGTGTCCATCATTCCTTTTCTGAACTCGCAACTAGACGAACAAATAGCTACGATATCAATGGCCTGTAAAATTCCGAGACGTGTCAAACCCTGGTTAGTTTAGCCCGAATGCCCCATGTGGCAGACAGGCCGGAGATCGGGTCTTCCACAACACCCATGAGGCTGTTCGCATTCACGCCCTTGCCTGCCAGGTAGTCGTCATAAGCCGCATGGCCAAGTCCCTTAGGAATGGCTATAACCCCCGGCATGATTCCCTCAAAGAGGTGCACCAGCACCTTGGCCTTCCCCCTGGGGGTTTCGAGCATGGCACACCGGCCCTCGGAAAGACCATAATTCGCAGCCGTTTTAGGATTGACCTCTACAAAAAGATCGTTTCCTTTTAACTCCGTTTCCTCCAGTGCCTTTGTGCAAAATGGCGGGTTCCCAATAGCGCCATCTGCCAGTCGTATCAATTCCGCAGGTATCAAAGTGAGTGGATACGTAGATGAATCTCCCTCCGCTTCCACCGGCTCATAGTGGGGAAGATAGCCTACATCTTTATCTACTTTCATGCCGGCCTGGTCAAAGGCCGTGATATAAAACTCAAACTTGCCGGACGGTGTGCCAAAGGCCTTTCTCCATGCCGGAGGCTTGTAGCCCGCATCTTCCACGTACCCTTCTTCCTCCAGGGTACCCCACTTGTCTCCCATGGTCTCCTTCAACACGGTTTCATAATCTTCCCACGGGAAGGCGTCGGCCACGGTTCCACCCAGTTCCTTTGCGATGGTCATGAGTACGTCTCCCACATGCCTTGTATCGAACTGAGGAGACACCACCGGTCTGAGCAGGCCGAGTATCGGTTTTTGCAGGCCCACGGGCGTCGGAATATCTTCCCAGCGCTCCAGATAATGGTGGTTAGGCAGGATCAGGTCCGCGTGATAGGCAGTCTCGTCCAAATAGGTGGAAAAACTGACCACAAAGGGAATGCCGTCGAAGGCCTTGGCCACGGCCGCACTGTCCGTCGTCGTAAAGTATGGATCGGCCTCGTGGACAAGGAGGGCCTGGATCGTGCCGGGCCTCCCTCCATTAATGGCTTGAGGCCATCTGTCCGGCAGATACCTGGTTAAGGGATACCGACTCGTGCCGGCGCCATCTATACGGGGCCTATGAGAACCCTTCCGGGCAGTGCCATCCCGGGAAACGGCCGGCCATGCGCGAGTAGCCACTTGTGGACGGGTAGACACCCCTCCTAACTGGTTGATATTACCTACCAGGGCGTTGAGGGCATGGACCGCCATGCACTCGTAAAGGCTTCCCGACGTGGTTCCCTTGCCGCGACCCCAGACTGCCAAGGGGCGCTTGGCCTTTGCAAATGCCCGTGCAAGCTGCACGATCTTGGTGACCGAAATACCGGTAGTCATGGAAACGGCTCCAGGTTTATATTCGGTCAGGACCAAGCGCTTGAAGCCCATATAGGTCTTGCCGGTTGCATCGCTCCAGTCTTCAAACCCAAAGGTATGGTTTTGTACAAAAGCAGAGTCGTACAATGATTCCTTTACAATAATATGGGCCAGCCCCAGGGCCAGTGCCGCTTCGGTTCCCGGGTTTACAGGGTACCAATTGTCGGCCTTGGCCGCCGTATTGGAGAGGCGCGGTTCGATCTGAACCACTGTAGCCCGGTCCTTCGAATTGCCGGATCGCCATATGCTGTGAGCCTTAATAACCCGTACGGGTGAGCCCCATCCCTCTATGAGGCCGCTTCCAAAACTCAGGATGAAGTTTGCACGTTCCAGGTCATAGCCCACCGAAGCCGTGGCTCCCTGCATGAGGCCCAGGGCCAACTCGTATGTATCTTCAGCAGAAGCTGTGCGGATAAGATTTGGTGACCCATACGCACTCAGGAAGCGACCAAACAACTGCGGCACGGTTCCCCGATCCGAACCCAGAATACTAGCCACCGTATGGGACTGACCTCTCTGGCGCAGATCCCCCAGTTTCTGCACCACCTTATTGATGGCTTCATCCCATGTGATTCTCTCAAACTTCCCCGAACCTCGTTTCCCTGCCCGTCTTAGCGGACTCGGGACCCGCCAGGGTCCGTACAGGAGCTGGAGCCCGGCTACCCCGAGCGGACAGATGCCCCCGTCGTTGACCGGATATCCCTCTCTCCCCTCAATTTTTGTGACGCGGTCTTTAACCTTTCGGACCGTGATACCGCAGCCGCCGGGGCAAAGGGTGCAGACCGAGTCTGCGTGTGTGACTTCTCCCGTTTGAGGAAGACGGCCTTCCAGCCCTCCCAGCTGGTACCGGGGCCAGAGTTCCTGTGACCAGATAGTCATGTCATCCATTAGCTTCCAGTTCACGGGTGTGAGCATAATACCGGCACCAGCTCCAAGCGAGAACCCAACCGAGAGCTCTATAAAAGTTCTTCTGTCCAATTTCATAGGTCTTCCCCTTAGTTTTAAGCTGAAAGCTGAAAGCTGAAAGTAAGAAGCCTGCTTTTCCTGCTATGAGCTATCAGCTATCACCTTTGAGCTCACTCTATTTGTGACACACAAAGCAGGCGTCTTTGACGCCCCTCATTTCCTCGTGGCACTCTGCACAGTCGTCCATCTTCATGCGAGCGGGGTGTTCTATCTTCATCCCACCGGAATCATCCATTTCTGTGTAATCCCAGGCGTTCTTCGACAACATTGCAATGTTCCAGCCATAGATATCCCGGCTGTACTTGGTGAGACGATTATACTGGTAAGGCCTCGTGTGATCCGAGTCCCCTATAGGTCCGTGACATGTGGCGCATTCCAGTTCGCCCATCTTGACGTGGGCTGCATGGGAGAAAAAGACGCATTGAGGCTGACGGGAGTAGACGTACCAAGGAATCTCCTTGCCCGGCTCAATATATTCTTTGATGAGCTTGGCTTCTTCACGATGCTCTCCCATTGGCTCTTCGTGACACTCGGCGCAGTTTTCCAGCCCGGGAATGCCAGAGAAGCTCCCATCCTCACGGAAAAAATGGCAGCTTTCGCACCCTTCGTCCACAGCTTCTTCATGGATCTTATGGCTAAAGTCGATGGGCTGTTGCTTTTCGGAATAAAGGAGTGGTGGGAAAATCACCCATCCGACGAACAGGTGCATCAGAAAACCTACACCAAACGCAGCGATGGGTATGAGAAATCGCCAGGTCCCTGGTTTCTCTGGTTCAGGAGTCGCTTCGACAGGGACCTCTTCTTCCTGCTCACCTTGAGCTACGGTTTGCTCTTTTTCTTCTGTTGTGCTCATGGAAACTCCAAATCGTTAGGTTTTTAGAGGTTTCTTGAATTTGTCCAAACGTATACCGTGCCCTTACGATGCTTGCTAGAATAAAGATCTGTGCCTGAAAAGGAATTTTTTCGGTACCGCCCCCTTTACCCTGAAGCCCTGATTTTGTCAAGGAAAAATCACAAAAAGGGAGGGGGTCAAATCTTTAATCTTGACAAATCCTTCTCATGCCCCACAAAGGCTATAAGTTGCAAAAATTTGTCAAGATTAAAGATTTGACCCCTCTCCTCCCCGGGGAAGTTTTTGGCACAAGAAGAGGTAAAAGACCACTTGTACGAATTCGATGAGAAATCCGATGGCATAAAGGGGGGCATGTTTATGAAAGACAAATTGCCATGCAAATAGGGCTGCCGCGAGCAGGAGAGAAATTTGCAGTACCTTCACATAGAAACGGGCTTCAGCCGGCCTTTGCGCTGCTGAAAACGCCAGATAAGCCCGTGTGCCCGGCACGCTGACTGCAAGGGAAAACCAGAACTTCTCCGTCGGGAAAAAGACCATCGGCCAATCGTAGCGAGCAAAAGCCTTGTTTACGAAAAGGATAGGCCAGTCCGGATTTACCAGAAAAAGGACCATTACGGCCACGTAAACCATGGCCATCAACTCGAGCGACCACCGGACGACCTTTGGATTGACTATTTTCGATTGGGTCACGACTTCTCTTGCCTTTAATTCGAAATATAATTCCACATCCTCTGGGCGTGGTGAGTCTCTGAGCCTTTCGTAGGGGCGGGGTTCATCCCCGCCCGAAAAGCCCGATTCATACGGCGATGCGGGCGGGCATAAAGCCCGCCCCTACATTTCTGATTCTCTCCCATCGTCAATCCGCAAAAGATCTGGCCATTTTCTCAAGAAGCTCCTTTTTCAGGGTATTAAGGTCTTCGCGACTGATGCGCGCCCCTTTCATGCCTCCGTTTAAAGCAATTTCAGAGAGATAGCCATGACCATCCTCTGTGACCAGCAGGTCGATATGGGCATAGGGGAACTTCCCCCGCTCTATCACGCCGTGGCACATGGCAAGCTGGCCTTTAGTGAGCGTGTACGGCCTGCTGGTTCCGCCTGCTGTGAGGTTCATTCTGAAGTTATTCTGATTTTCTCGGGTATAGGCTTCGTAATATTCACCTGCTATAATGACGCGCACATCGGTGTAGGCCTCAAGAAATGGCTGCAACACAAAAGGATATGAGCTAGCGTTAAACGAAACATGGCTATATACAGCTTCGATGTTGTCCCATCGACGAACCCCGAACCCGCACTGGAGATGGTCCTCTTTTGTGACTACCGTGCCGATGCCATGCTGATTATAGGTGTTGATGGCATGCATGAGGTCTACGCGCCTGGCGATTGTAAGGGTGTGGGGGATCATCCACTGCCGAAGGGCAAGGGCCTGGGCCACCTTGGAATGGCCCAGGGTTTGGGAGAGTGCAGAGGGGAAGAACCGAACCCCTCTTTCCAGAAGATCGATGAAGGCGCGGTGCTTCACCTTCTTAAAACTGAGCATCCCTATAAAGCAGTCGCCTGCTTTTAGCTCATCATAGCGCTCTTTTAGTTCGCGGTTTGTCCTGATGATCATAGGCATCGCAACGTTGGTTCCTTAGTTGTGGAATTCATGTTTTTTCTGTCAGAGAATCTATTACCATACTAAATAAATCCGAAATTCGAATATCGAAATTCGAAACAATATTCAAATTTTCAAAATCCAAATGACAGAAACATAGGCATAGACAATCTTCGTGCTTTCATGATTCTAGAATTTCATATTTTCCGGCTTATCCAGTTAGGTGAGAGCAAATAACCGTTTTGATCATTAGAACATTTTAATTTCGGATTTGTTTCGAATTTCGTGCTTCGAATTTCGTATTTTCGGGCTTCTCTGGATTAGGATATTTCGAATTTGCATTGTGTAACTTATTGGTTTGAGCCCCTATGCCTGTCCTCCAACGCGAGTTCAATCAGCCGATCCAAAAGCTGGCTGAAAGAGATCCCGGCCGTCTTTGCAGCCAGCGGAAAAAGGCTCACGGGTGTCATGCCCGGAATGGTATTGGTTTCCAACACACAAACGGTTTCATCATGGACGATCATATCGGTGCGGCTATAGCCACGACAGCAGAGGGCTCGATGGGCAGTGGCAGCAAAAGATTGAGCGAGGCCTGAGAGTGTTTCATTGATACGGGCCGGACAGATCTCGCGGGTAGCCCCTTCCCTGTACTTTGCCTCATAATCAAAGAATGTGTACCCGGATTCAGGGATAATTTCCACAATAGGGAGCAGTTGTAGGTCGTCATTTCCAAGAACCCCTCCTGTGATCTCAGTCCCTTTCAGGTAAGCCTCCAGGATGACGTGCGGGCCATATTCAAAGGCCCTGTCAAGGGCCTCTGGTAACTGCTGTAGGGTCTGCACCATACTGGTGCCGATACTCGATCCACCGTACCGCGGCTTAACAACTAGCGGAAACCCGGGTTTACTGGCTAAAGCTTCCGGATCATAAGCTTGTCCGCGCACGAAGACTTCAAAGGGTGGTACGGGGAGTCCTGCCTCTTTGTAGAGACGTTTAGAGGTCCACTTATCCATAGCCAGGGCGCTTCCCAGCACGCCCGAACCCTGATACGGGATATGGAGGAGATCGAGAAGACCCTGGACGGTGCCATCCTCCCCATAAGGCCCGTGCAGTACAATGAATGCCACATCAATGCCGGATGCGTCAGCCACGAGTTTTCCAAGGTCCGTGGCCGGGTCGTAGCGTGTGACGTCATACTTGGCCTTATCGAGGGCTTTGTACACGTGGTTGCCACTTTTGATGGAAACCTCACGCTCAGACGAAATACCGCCTGAAAGCAAGGCCACCTTGAGTTTTGTCATTGACCCATAAGATCCTTTTTGGCCCTTAGGAATTCCTCCATGGTGATCAAATCTTCCTTGACAAGGGCGGCCAGCTTGGTCAGTTCCTGGGCACGAGCGGTTGCAGGATCTACAATTTGCCTGGGGGCTTCAGGGGCCGAATAATCGATAGCGGGTGGTCCTTGGGGCTGTCCCAGTTTCAAACTTGCAAGTCCTCCAAGAAGCGTCACTTCGACGGTGCGTCCCTGGAACATAGGATCCTGGAGAATATCTCCTAATTTCTTGCCGCGTTTTTTCACACGCCACCACCAGAGATACCATGATCCAACGATGACGACACCCCCAATGGCCAAGACCCACGGAAGGTAATTGATAACAGTCCTGAAAAAGAGTATAAGGATAACAATACCGACAACCAAAACAACGTGAAGAAAAAGGATAAAATAGGCCAACAGGGCGCCCCTGAAGAAACTCTCCTGTGGCTCCAACAGATTGCGGGCTTTATTCATCATGATTCCATCCCCTGGCGGGACATCCCGTACACTTTGGATTTTTCTTCACGCAAAATGTGTGCCCGACGTGGACCAGGAGTGCATGGTACTCATTGAACATGGAAGCATCAGGCTCCAGGCAGTCCATAAAAAAGCCTCGAACCTCATCGTAAGACGTCTCTTCAGGGATGAGGTTGTGTCTGAAGAGGATTCGTCTGGTATAGGCATCTACAACAAAGGTTGGCTTGTCCCCGGCGTAAAGTAGAATACTGTCAGCGGTCTCCGGTCCGATCCCATTGATGGATAGCAACTTGCCTCGCAAGGTGTCAATGTCTTGGGCAAGAAGGCGATCAAGGTCACCAGCACTTTCCTGAAAAAGGAACCGGACAAAGTGTTTCAACCGCCTGGCCTTTATGTTGTAATACCCTGCGGGCCTGATCACAGTTGCTAAATGTTCGACCGGCACGTGATAGAGCGCGTACGGTGACAGGAGGCTTCTTGCTTTCAGGTTGGTTATGGCCTTTTTTACATTTCGCCAGGCCGTGTTTTGAGTAAGAATAGCACCAACAACGACCTCAAAGGGAGAATCCCCCGGCCACCAGTTACGGGGGCCGAAGGCCTTGTATAGTCTATTGTAAAGATCCAGCAAGATCGTCTTCCTATCAAACATGAGGGTCTCGTAAAAAGTCAGCATTAGACGGCAAAGTAAAAAGCTCCAAATTCAAGGCGCGCAAATC
>JAUWXF010000111.1 GCA_030616475.1 Desulfobacterales bacterium | reverse complement strand
GCAAAATCCGAATATCGAAACTCGAAATTCGAAACAAATTCGAATACCAAATGACAAAATGACCAAAACGAACTTGTTGAAATTTCATTGTTTTTGTCATTGGAGCATTCTTATTTTTGTCATTGTTTCGAATTTCGAGTTTCGAATTTCGAGTTTAAATTCTTCAACATATGAAAGAACTTTCTGCCACAAAAAACACGAATCTCAGAAGCGAGATGCCAAAGCTATGACACAACCACGCGCATGCTGATGTCCACGGCCCTTGCCGAGTGGGTCAGTGCGCCTATGGAAATGATGTCAACTCCGGTATCGGCGACTTCAGCCAATGTATCCAGAACAACCCCTCCCGAGACCTCGACCGAGGCCCTGCCGGCAACAAGTCTAACAGCTTTCTTTATATCGCTTAGGTCCATGTTGTCAAGCATAATGACATCCACGCCGTTTTCAAGGGCTTCTTTGACCTGGTTCAGGTCTGAGACTTCCACCTCTATTCGCAGAAGTTGCGCTCGGTTATTCCGAACCCTGGCCACCGCCTCGCTGATCCCGCCGCACGCCACAATGTGGTTGTCTTTGATCAAGATGCCGTCATAAAGCCCGAAACGATGGTTGTGCCCCCCCCCGATCTTTACCGCATACTTTTCCAGCCTGCGCCACCCCGGGGTGGTCTTACGGGTATCGGTCAGCCGCACGTTAGATCCTGCAACCCGATCTACATATTGCCGGGTAAGGGTTGCAATCCCTGAAAGCCGCTGAAGAAAATTAAGGGCTGTCCGCTCCCCCGTCAGCAAGGCTCGAAGTTTGCCGTATGCCGTCAGGATCTCATCCCCGGTTTCTACCCGGTCACCATCCTGAAACGCAGTGTCAAAACTCATGGCAGGGTCAAGGGTGGTAAAGACCTCCTGGGCCACCCGTAGCCCGGCCAGAACCAGGGACTCTTTGGCAAAAATCACCGCCGTTGACACACGGTCCGGCTCGATCAGTGCGTCCGTCGTGACATCTCCGGCCCCAATGTCTTCTTCAAGGGCCAGTCGGATTAGTTTTTTGTCATTTGTCATTTGTCATTGGTTTTCTGATTGTCGATTGTCGATTGTCGATTGATGATTGTCGATTGATGATTGTCGATTGTCGATTGTCGATTGTCGATTGTTTTTTTCAATCATCAATCATCAATCGACAATCATCAATCAAAAGGTTCACGAATTGCCGGCCAGTTGGCTAACCTTCTCTAAATGCTCTTCCAGTCTGCCTCTCTTTTCCGAAAGACGTTCCCCCCTCTGCCGCACCTTTTGAACCACCTCTTGCGGAGCCTTCAGCAAGAAATCTTCGTTGCCCAGCTTTTTGCCAATCCCATCCAGATCCCTGGCAATTTTGGCAATCTCCTTGCTCAGACGCCCCTGCTCGAGTTCGAAGTCAATCACACCCTTCAAAGAGACAAATATGGTGCAACTGCCAAAAACCGATGTCGCACACGAAGCAGGCCGCTTACCAGGTGCCCTCACCTGCAGGCTCTTTAACCTGCACAGGTTGACAATCATATTCAGGTGTCGCTCAAGCAACTCTCGGACCTCTTTGTCCGGGCTCTGAACCGTGGCTTCTACAAACAAGGAAGGCGGCACGTTCATCTCGCCCCTGATATTGCGTATTCCGCTTACCACGCCTATGAGCACGTTCATGGCCTCTTCAGCCTCACGGTTTTCCCGGCCCTTCGAGGTCCTTGGAAATTCCGCCTTCATGATGGAGCCTTCTGTGCCGGGGAGCTTATCCCAGATCTCCTCGGTAACAAATGGAATAAAGGGATGGAGCAGACGCAGGGTTTCGTTGAGGGCCGACCAGAGGATAAACCGGGTCGTCACGTACTCGGGAGAACTCGTCTTTGCTGTCCCATCAGACAAAGGGAGAATCCCGTAAAGGACAGGCTTGATTATTTCAAGGTACCAATCACAGAGCTCGTGCCACACAAACTGGTAAAGGGCATTTGCGGCCTCGTTAAATTTGTACTCGTCAAGGCTTTTTGTCACGGTCTCCACGACTGAGTTGAGCCGGCTTAGAATCCACCTGTCTGCCAGTGAAAGGTCCCGGGCATCTTGCGCCGACTTATCAGGCTCAAAATCCGACAAGTGCATGAGGGAAAAGCGAGCCGCGTTCCAGAGCTTGTTGATGAAGTGACGGTACCCTTCTATGCGCTCTTCGGAGAGCTTTATGTCACGCCCCTGGGCTGCAAGGGCAGCCAAGATGAACCTAAAGGCATCTGCACCAAACTCGTCAATCACATACAGGGGATCAATCACATTCCCTGTTGACTTGCTCATTTTCTTACCCTCGGCATCCCGGACCAGGGCATGGATATGGACATCCCTGAATGGGACCTCCTTCATGAAGTGCAGCCCCATCATCATCATTCGGGCAACCCAGAAAAACAGGATATCAAAACCGGTCACCAGCACCGAGGTAGGGTAAAAGGTCTTCAGGGTTTGAGTATCATCGGGCCAACCCATGGTGGAAAAGGGCCAAAGCGCTGAGCTGAACCAGGTGTCCAGAACATCGGTTTCCTGAATAAGGGCGCTGCCTTCACAGGCGGGGCACACCGTGGGACGGTCCATGGCTACAATCAGCTCATCGCAGTTCTCACACGTCCAGGCCGGAATACGGTGCCCCCACCATATTTGCCGGGAGATGCACCAGTCCCTGATATTGTTCATCCACTCAAAGTATGTCTTGGTCCAGGTATCCGGTATGATTCGGGTGCTACCTGTCCGGACCGCGGCAATCGCTTTTTCTGCCAGGGGTCTGACCTTAACAAACCACTGCCTGGAAAGATACGGCTCAACAGTTGTTCGACACCGATAGCAATGTCCCACACTGTGCCGGTAGGGCTCCACCTTCTCCAGAAGACCTTCCTCCGTCAGGGCCTCAAGGACTGCCTCTCGACATTCAAACCGGTCTTTTTCCTGGAAACGGCCTGCTTGTTCATTCATGCGGCCGTCTTCGCCAATCACCTTGATGGCCTCAAGGTTATGTCGCAGACCGATTTCAAAGTCATGGGGATCATGGGCAGGCGTAATCTTCAGGGCGCCGGTCCCAAATCTCATATCCACATATTCGTCAAAGATGATGGGAATTCGTCGGTTCATCAGGGGCAGTATCACTGTTTTCCCATCCAGTCCGCGATACCGTTTATCATTGGGATTTACCGCTACGGCAGTATCACCGAGCATGCTCTCAGGACGTGTAGTGGCTACAACAACCCCACCATTTCCTTTTTCAAACGGATACCTGATGTAATACAGATGTCCGTTGTGGTCCTCATGCTCCACCTCTAAGTCTGACAGGGCGGTTCGACAACGAGGACACCAGTTGATAATATAGTCACCCCGATAGATTAAGCCTTGCTCATAGAGCTTGACAAACACAGTCCTCACGGCCTTAGAGAGACCCTCGTCCATGGTAAAGCGTTCCCGCTCCCAATCGCACGAAGCCCCCAGGCGCTTCAACTGTTTGATGATCAGGCCACCGTATTCCTCCCGCCACTGCCAGACCCGTCTGACAAATTCTTCACGCCCCAGGCTGTGCCGGTTTTTCCCTTCCTTGGCGAGCCCCTTTTCCACCACATTCTGGGTAGCGATCCCTGCATGGTCAGTACCCGGCATCCACAGCACGTTGTAGCCCTGCATGCGACGGTAACGGCAGAGGATATCCTGTAGGGTGTTGTTATGGGCGTGGCCCATGTGAAGCACGCCGGTCACATTTGGCGGAGGGATGACAATCGAGAAGGGTTCTTTGTCACTCGCGTCCTCGGCTGCAAAAAGGCCTTCCTTTTCCCAGTACGCGTACCAACGTCTTTCCACTTCCTTAGGTTCATAGCCCTTCTTGAGTAAGTGTGAACTCATTTGATTAAACGTCTCAGACTTTGTACAACCCATTGAAATTATAGCTATTTATCGGCTCTATTGCAAGCTCGATCAGGGACACGAAGTGAAGCCTGCGCTCATGATGGAATGATGGAATGGGGGAATTTAACCCAATAATTCACGCCTGTCTGCGTGCGGACACGCACAGACAGAAAAATCTGTGTAATCTGCGTAATCTGTGGATTAAAAAGGGGATTAATTCCTTAACCCCCTAATATTGCTGACTCAATTTGATGACTTCGTAAAAAGTCATCACATCGACGGCAAAGTAAAAAGTTCTTATGCAAGGCGTGCGAATATTGAGGAATGAGGCGTACTTCTGGTACGTCGCAATGACGAAAGATGAAGCACAACGCCGCAGATGGACTTTTTACGAAGCCGTCAAATTTGGACTCGCCCTATTCGATTGTCAAAGGGCTTGTTTGAGTCTGTCTATTTCCTTGGCAATAGCTGCCTCGGCGGCTTCAAGGAGTATGCGCTCAACCTTTCCCTCTATTGTTTGTTTTGCAATTCTTGTGACGATCTCCTCCAGCTTTTCATCGGAAAGCTTTTCAAGTACCGCCTGTTCCAGTGCCCCACCCACCGGTTCCGGCACAGCTTCCTCCAATCCTAATTCAGACTGATCTACAGCTTCCGGTTGGGGCTCCACTATATCGAGCAGCGATTCCTCATCCTCTTCAGGTGTGGCCAGGTCATCATCTGCCGGCCCCTCCTCTGCGGGTATCTCAGGGCCTTCTTCAGATATCTCAAGACCGAGATCATCTATCAGGCTATCCTCTTCAAAACCTACCTCCTCAGCCAGATCGCCCAGTTCAACAACCTCTTCTTGTTCTTGTGCGGAATCGACCTCAGGAACTACTTCGTCTGTGAGTTCAACAGGTTCTTCCTCTTCAGGCCCTTGTTCCCCCTCCGCCTCGACGATCTCCTCTGCTCCACCTTCAACAGCCGTGTCACCAATTTGGGGATCCGAGGAGCTTTCCTCAACCACGTCAGTCAACTCAATCAGCTCTTCATCGTCTTCTTCTGTCTCGGACTTAACCTCCGGGGCCTGTTCCGGCTCACTGCTGTCATCATCTGGAGGGACCTCATCCGCAAGATCAATGATTTCTTCCATCTCCTGGGCTTGCTCACCAGAGGCATCCCCGGCAGATGCCCGATCATTTGTGCCTTTCTCGTCGGTGTTCATGATGAGACTCCTTATAAAATCGCTACGCGATTTTATTAAGAATTATCACGATCTTTTGCAATATGTCAAGATCTTTGTAAAAAGGAATTTACAAGAACACTCCATTTATTGTAACCACTCAGGTTCAAAGTTCCAAGGTTCACGGTTCAGAGGTTAACCTATCAACGGTCAACGGTGAACCGTGAACCTGACAACCCGAGTAGTTACCTTTTATTTAGATAACACAAGATGAGACGTTTTTTCCTTAACAGGGAAAAGATCCTGTCTGACAGGCCGACCCTGACAGGGCCGGATGTAAAGCACATTCGAACGGTACTGCGGCTAAAGCCTGGTGACGAGATTTTTCTCTTCGATGGCAAGGGCTTAGAATATCGAGCGACAATTACGGCCAGCACACCCGAGGCCATTGTCCTTTCTGTCCTGGAACGGTTTTCCTCGATCTCAGAATCTCCTGTAGAAATCACCATCGGACAAGCCCTGCTCAAGGCCGGAAAAATGGATCGTATTGTGCGGCAGGTAACGGAACTGGGCATATATGCTTTGATCCCTCTTCTGGCCAAACGGAGCGTGCCAAGACCTGAACCTGAGCGCCTGGCCGAAAGAGAACAACGCTGGGAAGCTATTGCACGGGAGTCCCTAAAACAGTGCGGACGATCTCAAATACCTCGTCTTGGGCCTCCAGCCTCTTTTAAAGGGTTGGTTGGCACGTCCCAAGCCTACGATCTAAGGATCATCTTCCATCACGGTAACTCTGGGCTCAAATCCAGGCCTTGCCCGAGGGATGCAAAAGATGTCCGCAGGGTGTTGGCCCTCATAGGCCCTGAAGGCGGCTTTACGCCCGACGAGTTCAAACTGGCACTCAAGTGCGGTTTTGTCTGTGTTTCCCTTGGCCCGAGAATCCTGAAGGCGGACACTGCGGCCGTTGCAGCATGTGCCGTTCTCCAGTACGCCTTTGGGGACCTGGCTCCCCCAAAAAAACCTTGACAAGTGACAGGAGGTCTAATAGCTCTTCTTTACCTTGCCGAGATAGCTCAGTCGGTAGAGCAGCGGACTGAAAATCCGCGTGTCCGCAGTTCGATTCTGCGTCTCGGCACCACAAGAAAATCAAGGGGTTACAAGGTTATCGCTTGTAACCCCTTTTTGTTTCTGCAATTCCTCAATTCACAATTCCAGAATTCCGACTTGTCTATGCACCACACCGTCCCCACCTCCAGTCCAAGCCATTGTGCACGTTCTGCACGCAACTGAAAATGTGCCTTATTTGCGCATTGTTGCGCATTTTTCAATCTACCCCTTCACCGCATCTTGTACAACACGTTTTTGAGAAAGCGGACAGGCGGGAGGAACCTTAGGAAAGACCAAACCCTGGCGAAATACGGGGTGGAGAACTCAGGAAACTCGGTGGACCTGATGGCTATTACGGGGGACCCTAAGATCTGTGTTTGGAATATTCTCCGGTATTCACTGCGGATGTGGAATGGGAAGATGTCTGATCGACCTTATTGAGCTTCTCTTCAGCTTTTCGGATCTTATCCAAAGTGTTGTCTATCTTTTTTTGTTTTGCTTGAATCTTTTTCTCCAAGCCTGTGACTTTTCGTTTAATAACACGATTATCTTTTTGAGCAATCACATTTGTCCCGTGGTTAGTATCCAGGTAAAGGGAAGGCTTCATTTGCTTGAAAGAATTCTCCTGTTGATCCCATCGGGCTTTGTATTTGTCAACTATTTTAGCAGCATGTGGCTCTTGCCTTCGGCTTATATTCGTCACTACCACCGCAAAGGCCTCGCTTCCTACTTCCCGAACTAAAATGCTCCGAACACGGTATATCTTTTTGGTCTTGCTGTTTACTAAAGTCTTATTACAATCCAATATCTGCTCGGTCACTTTCCCTGTCTTTGGGTCCTTCTTATATGTCGTCCATCTGCTCCTTTTGGTCATCTCACAATCATCAACAGAGTTATATCGATTTTCTTTAAGCACAGTTACAAAACGTTTTTTCCTCTTTGTGAACTCCTGGAATACGGCAACGGCAAGCCCCTCACGATCAAATATGGCAAAATCAACCACTTCTTTCCCAACAGCTTCCTCTAAAGCCTCTATCAAAGGAAAAAGCGCTTCACCCAGATAGGAATCGCCAGGCCGGGTTAAGGGCAAAAGTGGACGGCCATGTGAATCATGGATAAAATAGATATCGAGACACTTAAGAATTTTGTTTCTGGTTGCATGCATCCCTTTCGGGATATTCTTCTTGGTCCAGACCGCTTTTCGGAAGCAATCAATACAAAATGTCCTCGCTTCCTTAGTACGAAAATTAATCCGAAACGCTTCAACATAAAGTTTTGCAAGAGCCTTGCTCAATGTCTGGTCTATATCAAGCCTTGGCAATTCCCTTAGAAAATTGTCCATGGTATGATATTTATAGGGCAGCTTAGAACCAGTCACCGGTCCCAATCCATTTCGTGGATACACGGTCTTAAAATGCCATATCCGCTCGGGTGGTAGACT
The DNA here is from genome assembly GCA_030616475.1 of Desulfobacterales bacterium. Taxonomy (GTDB): domain Bacteria; phylum Desulfobacterota; class Desulfobacteria; order Desulfobacterales. The sequence continues at coordinate 3,294 of JAUWXF010000111.1, read as the reverse complement.
AACCGATTGAACGGGGGATAACGCTGTGATCCCGTCTGCTGATAGCTTGCCAACAGTTACACTCGCCAACCAACCGATTTCGTTGTAGATCTCTAATGGAAATCGTAAAATTTGTCAAGTTCTGGGCCAAGATTTCGGTCAACTGACAGGCTGGATGGGTGTTTTCAGGGGTGAGACCGACAAATTGAGGCTGGAATCGTGGGGCTTTACCGTCGGCACGTCACCCTTTTGGAGAAAGGCTTGCAAGCCGATAAATAAAAAGCCCCCGGTGTGGCCAGGCACCAAGGGCTCAGCAAAAGGAGGTCATGACGAAACATTGAAAAAACGTCACGCCTTCTGTTTAGATACTTGAAACCAGAGAAATGTCAACTCAAAACGCAAAAAACCCCTGAGAGGCCAGCATGCCGAATATCGAACAGGCCAGCACTCACAGGGGCTTTACCCGAAGAGCGCGCGACACCAATCTTCTGAGGCGAATGTGAAGGGCGGCGATTCGGGGCCTTTAGGTTAAAGGCAGAGCGATTTATAGCCCTGCCTCCGCTCTTTGACAATTGAACTTTACATACAATTTACCTCTTGGGTTCACTCACATCCAAGGGAGGCCATCAGATCGAGGATCATCTGGGCCAAGTATGCATCCAATAATTGCTGGCAAGCCTCTTCGACATAATAATCATCAATGAGATCGCCAGCTGCCTCGATCATATTCCTCAAGGCGTTCTTTCGGCCATTGGCCGATTTGCCAGGACCGTTGCCAACCAGCGTCCCATCAGCGACGGAAGCATCAAAGAAGTCCAATATATCCGCAATGGTAGTAGAAGGAGGTGGCTCTGCCTGGGTACCTACACCGCCCAGCAAGACCTCTACCACGTCCTCATCGGGATCGCCGCTAACAATCTCGGGAAGTTATTTAGCGCAAAAATCATGCCAGCAAAAAGGTATTGGCGTATATGCCTTTAACTCCATATGGTTAGGCCATATTGTGCTGGAATCCATACTCCAAAAGTTGAGTATTTCAGTTCCAACATTGGGAAAAGAAATGCCAAATTAGAGTATCAAAAGTAACAGAGAGATAGGGGACGCTGTTGACTATGTTGAGAGAGATAGGGGACGTTGTTGACTATGTTGAATTGTTATGATAAAGGGCACTGTCAATAGGCTATTGGCGGAGGACCTATGCCAAGACAGGCGAGGCTTGATGCACCCGGGACGCTGCATCATGTGATTGTCAGGGGAATAGAGAGGCGCAGAATCGTTGATGACAGATGGGATCGACGTAGTTTTGTATCTCGACTGGCTCAAGTGTCATCTGATACGGAGACTGTTATATATGCTTGGGTATTGATGACCAACCACGCCCATATTCTTTTGCGAAGTGGCCATCATGGCTTGTCACGATTTATGCGGCGGTTTCTGACTGGCTACGCCATCACATATAACCTGCGGCACAAGCGGCATGGTCACCTTTTCCAGAATCGCTACAAGTCCATAGTGTGCGATGAGGATGCCTATTTCCGGGAACTTGTACGCTATATACACCTGAATCCTGTACGGGCCAAGGTGGTGAAGAATATGTCTGAGCTCGACAAGTACCACTGGTCGGGCCATAGCGTGTTGATGGGCAACCTCAAGCATGAGTGGCAGGACCGGGACTATGTTTTGTCATGGTTTGGCGATAAGGAAGGGGAGGCCCGGAGGGCGTATCGCAAGTATGTTCAGGATGGCATCGATGAAGGCAGCCGTCCTGATCTTGTTGGTGGCGGCTTAGTTCGGTCTTTAGGAGGTTGGTCCCAGGTGCTTTCTCTTCGCAGAGATAATGAGCGAGTGCTTGCAGATGAGCGTGTACTGGGCACTGGCGATTTTGTCCAGCGGGTCGTTAGAGAGGCAGATGAGCGGATCAAATACCAACTTGGAGACAATGAGTTGGGGGAGAAAGCACGACAGCTAATTGAGCAAACGTGCAAAGATGAGGAGATTAATCCAAACGAATTGCGGATGGGCAGTCGACGGGGTCGTATTGCGCGAGTGAGGTGTCAAATAGCATACCAATTGGTGGAGAGATATGGATTCCCTTTGGCAGAAGTAGCGCGTCAATTGGGAGTCACCACCTCCGCTATTTCCAAAGCTATTAGCAGGCTATCGAGGACATAATTCAACATAGTCAACAACGTCCCCTATGTCCTAGAAGTCTTGAAGCGTGTTGGTTTATTGATAATCCACCCTCTCTTTCAATTCCTTACCGCACTTGAAGAAGGGCAGTTTCTTCGCCGGTACCTCAATCGGTTCCCCTGTCTTTGGGTTTCGCCCGGTAATGCCTTTATATTCCTTTACATAGAAGCTGCAAAAACCCCTGATCTCGACCCTGTCGCCAGCAGCAAGGGCCTCGGTCATTTTGTTAAACAACAGTTCAACGACCTGTGTGGCTTGCACTTTTGTGAGGTTGGTTTCCTTGCGTAGGGTGTCTATGAGATTGGATTTGTTCATGGGGGTTCTCCCGTTGGAATGACAGTTGAATCTGGTTGATAGAGGATCGGTGGACAAATGTCAATGAATATTAGAGAGTTATCGAGGGCTTCAAAGATATCCGCATTCAAATAACCACCTCAAAGGAAAAGTGCTATTATTTCAACGAATTAAGTTGATTTCCCATCCAATCGGGTGACTGCAAGCTATTGGGATTTGATCGTAACCATCAAACATCCGGTAATGGCCGGGCTTGAAAGTAGTGTAAAAAAAGACCTTGGAGAGTCCAGAGCAGATTAGAGTCAGTCGAAGCGATCCAGAGGTTTTCTTATTCTATAAAATACAAAGCCCAGGACGTTGGATTTGTGCTGTCGCAAAAAAGCTCGATGGCGAAGGGTTTCTTGTCACAGCTTACCCAACTGATGCAATAAAGGAGGGAGAATATATATGGCCCAAGTAAAAGTTTTTTACGACAAGGAAGGTAATACCCTTACCGTGTGGTTCTCAGATCCAAAAGAAGAATATGTGTGTGAAGAGACCGGTGAGGAAGTGGTGTTGATGAAAGATAAATCAGGCCGCGTGATTGGTTTTGAAAAACTGAATTACTCCCTTTCAGAAGCCGAGAAATTACACGTCGCTTTTGAGACGGTGGCGGCTTAAAAATTCTAAAGCCGCCCATCGGGATGCTGGCTGAGGTATTAGGTAGTTTCCATCCAGAAATGGCCATTTTTCGCAATCTCGGCGTCAATCTGCGGGATCGCTTGTGCGACGTACCGACGTACGTCTCCGCGCAATCCCTTGATTTCCTTGACCTTGCGAAAAATTACTCAT
>JAUWXF010000297.1 GCA_030616475.1 Desulfobacterales bacterium | reverse complement strand
TTTCGAAATCAGCTTTTCAAAGATCTTTGAGCTGTTCAGAATTGAAGAAGATTTTCAGTCCTATTCTGACGTCTTAGACCACGTAGTATCTGAATCTGCACCATTCAGAGGGTGCGAAACTTGAGTTAATTAGTTAAGAACGTCCCTCATTTTCCCCCATCCTTAAAGATTGTCCGAATCTTGACAAATGGAAAGGCATAGAGGAATATTCCCCCCCTTTTCCCCTGATAATGAGATGTAATCAACTTGCATCCTCCCGAGCAGACGAAACAGACAAAAAACCGAATAGAGCAGATTTTGCTTGACACGCGATCCGGAATGTGTTCATATTTTGAACGTTCAGAACGTGAACGCTTTAGCAGTTCACGCCAATTCAAAAAACTCTTGTTTTCGTGGGATTGCCAGAAAGATCTCATGTAACCTAATAGGCGGAGCTATGCCTGTTGACCGGATTTTTTTCCAGTTTGATGAGTTTTGAAGCGGAACCCACAACCGGCAACCAGCAACGCTCTGGGCACTACGCGCTAAGCTCTTTGCGATATCATCGAGAATCCAGTATCGAGTATCGAGAATCCGGTATCTAAAATATGGAACATCAAGATCTACGCGCCTTGCAACTCCTTGAAGAGATCGAGAAAGACCACGCTCCGAGCCAGCGTGACCTGGCCAGGAAGCTGAATGTCTCGCTGGGGCTTGTCAACTCGTTTATCAAGCGTTTTGCCAACAAGGGGTACTTCAAGATCACCACTATTCCAAAAAATCGGGTCAAGTACATCCTTACGCCCAAAGGGGCTGCCGAAAAGACGCGCTTGACCTACGAGTACATCCAGTATTCCTTCCAGTTTTATAGGAGTGCCCGCACGAAGTTGCGCAAACTTTTCAAGGACCTTGTTGCTCAAGGGGTACATCGCATCGTTTTTTACGGCGCAAGCGACTTTGCCGAAATTGCGTACATTTGTTTGCAAGAGACTCCCATTGAAATGGTGGCTGTGTTGGATGATAAGAAAATAGGCGAAAAATACTTGGGGGGCGTGGTCACAGACCCTGCCAGGCTTGAGTCGCTTTCCTTTGACAGAATCTTCATCACTGCCGTCGGGTCAAGGGAGGACGTTCTGGAGAGGATATTGAAAAAAGGGATTTCCCGCAACAAGGTGGTCATGCTGTAATAGAGATGAGTTAAGGTCACCATCGGCGCTGCGCCTTTACAAATGGGCTTTCAAAAGACTCCTGAAATGTCGGTAAGGGACTCTGTTCTAACCAAATGGCTATGATATAGGGATTCAGACATATTTTCCTGGTATGACGAAAGAGGATTTTTGTGGGATTCATCCGGCAAATAGTGGAATAGTGGCAACGTCCCCTATTACTATTCTCAATCTTTCCCCCAATTATGACTTGCAGATGAGAGAAACTTCCCTTTATGGACCTCTTTCGTGGCCCGTGGGTTTAGGAACGTTCGGAAGGAACGTGCCCTCCTTATCGATGCCGTCCCTCATCCGGCGCTAAGCGAATGGGGAATAAGCGAAAGCGCTGGACTAATCAATATTGTCCAATTGAGGAAGAGAAAGTTAAAAAGTAAAGAACGTCCCTCAATCCTCACTCAATCCTCATATTTTCACATATATATGCCAATTCCCCTAAGTGCTAAGGAGGTGATTGAAATGCCTAACACTTTAAAAGAGATGGATAGAGTTGACTTGATCAACATAGAACGCTTGGCTCATATACTAAAAGGACTTAGTGCGGTAGAATTTGAGACTTTGGAGATCCTTTTAGATAATGAGGCATCTAAGACCATCACTCAATCCGTCAAGGAACTGGAGGCAGGGGAAAGGATACCAATTGATGAGTGGTAAACGATATCAAGTCTTCATGGCTCCTTCTGCTCATAGAAGATACAAGAAGTTTGATCCACTTTTGAAGCAGACAATTAAAGAGGAAGCAAATAAGCTCTCGGAGGATCCCCACCGTTATGAGGAACTGAAAGGGCCTTTGAGAGGTATCAGGTCTTATCATTTCGACTATAGCAAGACCCAATATCGGATTGCCTATCGAATTCTTGAAGATAAAAAACAAATTGAGGTTGTTTTGGCAAAATCCAGAGAGAGTTTCTATCAGACTCTAAGGCGAATCATAAGATCAAATTGAAATCACAGATCAAGATTTGACGTCAGGCTTAATTGGCTCAATAAGGTAAGAAGTCCCTCATTATTCCATTTGCACTTTCAGTGTTTCATGACGTCCCCCATAGCACTCGCGCGTGCTAAAAAAGCCGAAAAAGATGAAGGACAAATTGGAGGAAATGTGGTAAGAAGTGCCATAAGTTACATAAGTTAATTACTCAAGTTTCGCACCCTCTGAATGGTGCAGATTCAGATACTACGTGGTCTAAGACGTCAGAATAGGACTGAAAATCTTCTTCAATTCTGAACAGCTCAAAGATCTTTGAAAAGCTGATTTCGAA
>JAUWXF010000155.1 GCA_030616475.1 Desulfobacterales bacterium | reverse complement strand
TATACTTGCCAGGCTTTGGATCATAAAGCTTGCCTTTTACCCCTCTATACAAGATTGTACCAGCACGCAATTGTGGCAATTACGGATTTTGGGTTTGGAAATACCCCATTTTCACACCGGAAAACTACTGTAACATACAAAATTGTTGCTGTTTGGGGAGGGCCACGGTCGGAAAGACCGCAATGATCCTCGTATGGATTGCGAGTGTATTAGAAGAAACAGGAGCACACCAGAAAGGGGGTGAACCATGTGTTGATCAGACGGGCCCCTATTGTGAAAAATATTTCTCTTTTTGTGCAAAGATTTGGTCTAAGTGTGAACTTTATTTCTCTTTTTTCCTTTGTGAAAATGATACCGGGGGCGGCTAAAGTCCATAATCGTAATGATATCTTATAATTATGAAATTGAATGGATTTTGCAATCTCTGGGAACAGAATGTGCAAAGGGGTAAACCAGTCTATTTGCATCGGTGTGAGATGAAATCAAGATTGACAAAGGTAACAAGAGGCCTTGGAAATCCCAAGAAATCCCTGATTGTGCTGGCGGCAGTCGTTCTGTTTTTCGGGGGAAAAGGGGCCTTGAGGGCTCAATATGGGACTCACAATCGTCCAAACCCACTCATGGATTATGTCCCTCAGGAGATTGGCATCTATGACACGGTGTACTGGGAGTTAAAGGAGTCCGATTGTCGGAGCTGCCACGGCAATAGCCTGGCAGACAGACATCACCTGACCGACACAGTTCTCATAAGTGGCCTGTGCACTCCCTGTCATGACATAGTTGCAGAGCCTCCATACGTGGTCGTGATCAGGGACTGTCTAACCAGTGGCTGTCATAGCTGGAATGATGTGGATACAAATGGTTGGCACCACAATACGGATCTGTCGGCCTCTGGGAATTGTGTCGCTTGTCATGATCCCAACCTGGTTGAAGCGCTGTTCCCGGTGGCTGACCTTGAAATGTATCCGCCCTCGATCGTTACCCCGACGCCTTTTAGTTGCGAGAACTGCCATTGGCGCCAGGACCAGGTGCCTGGAGTAGATGCCAATAGTCCGGGGCATCCTTCAGCGTATGATCACTACGATGGTTGGGGCAATTTTTTGGGTTTCCATGAATACTCAACCCCCATCTATGACAACTTCGAGACACATCACATGGGATATAAAGGAAATGTCTATTCTGAGTGTTATAGGTGCCATTCCGAGGATCCCTATTATCCGGACTGGGACCCTTACAATCCCGAACTCATCCGCTATTGTGAGAAATGCCATAGTGCAAGAACGCTCCACAGTATTGGTCCCCATGTGCAATACACCAATGGCTGGGAGGCACTAGGTTTCCATGTCCCTTTCAGCAATACTCAGAGCAGGGACGTTGACCCCGTCATTTACAGGACTTGGGACCCCGCCGGTCCGTACGTCCCCGAGACCCAACCCGGGTTCACAGCTGATCGAATGTGCCGCGGATGTCATGGCGACGCGCTGCCGGATTGGGATCCAGAAATTCCGCCCTGCAGCCCCGTTATCGACAGCATGTCACCCATTGCCGGAACCTGCGGCACGATTGTCACCATAAGGGGTCTGTACTTCGGCTCAGAAAACACTTCGGAAAGAAGTGTCAAGATGAGGCCAGCCTCAGGCGGTGCGTGGGTCGATGTCCCCATCCATGCCTGGACCGACACGCTGATTGAGTGGGTGCTTCCCTGCTGGACCTTTCCTCCAGGTAACTACCGATTGGTGGTGGTGACTGAGACCGGAAACAGCAGCCCTCTTAAGGTTTTCTCGGTAAGGGATCATCCCACCCTGCTGAATGTCAGTCCAGGTTCAGGACCGTGCCGCCAGGTGCTTACCCTTTCAGGAAGCGGGGGTTTTGATACTCAACGGGAAAGAATGGCTGGCGATGGCTACCACGGTTTAACGCACGTGGTAGACTTTGTGGGCTCGTCTGGTACCTACACGGCCACCAGATACTCCGCCCCCGCACAGTGGACGAATACGCAGTTTCAGACCATGTTCGGCGACGTCTTTGAAGACCAAACAGACCCTATCACTGGGGAGCGAAACTTCGTCCGGGATTCTGAAGAGTCCCTGATCAGACGCTGCGAAGACTGCTACCTTGGCCCGTATTCGGTCTATGTGAAGAGCATTTACTTTGGTGATGAGGATGGTAGTGGCGATTTCAGCGCCGGCGATACCATCTTCCAGGTGTCAGAAAGCGATCCGGTCCAGTTTGAGCTGACCAAGAAGCCTGTTATCTACAAGCTCAATCCCAACCGGCTCGAGCGCTCGCATTATTGTGGTACTTATCTGGTGAACAGTATACTCACGATCTATGGGCAGAACTTCGGCCCCACCCAGGGCCCTGGTGACGTTGTCAGGATCGGTACGACTGGTCAGTACGGCACCGATCCTTTCACCAAGGGTATTGTGCTGCCCAGGGTCTTGTGGGGTAGCCTGAACATCAAGGTCGGAGTGGACAAGCCTCACGTGCCTGGTGCAGCGGTAGGCAGGGACGACGTAGTCGTATGGGTGGTAAAAGACGGAGTGCCGACCAATGCTTTGCCGATTGAGATCCTGCCCGATACCCCTTGTCCCTAGCAAGGAAAGGCTTATTCCATATAAAACCGATTTCTTTCTCAAAGCTAGAAAAGCAGGCTGTGGACAAACTGAAGAAAATAATCGGACATCCTCACTCCTCTTTATCGCCGAAACCCTCATCGCTAAAGCCGTCAAGAGAAAAGTCGTCAGAGGATACGTCGCCAAAGGGAGAGTCGCCAAAGGAAAGGCTCTTATCGTTGTCGTTGTCGCCAGGAACCGTGGTAAGAGGAGGAAAGTTCTGTGTCTTGGTGATTTGTAACTCCGTTTGTGGCTGTTCCGGAAGGGCTCTTTCTTTGTCGGGCAAACTAGGCAGTTTCCGGATATTGCCATCGCTGTCGCCAGAGTCGCGTTTGCCCTGGTCATGATCGTTATCGTTACGTGTCGTGCTTAAAGGCAACGGTTCTTGTGTCTCAGTAGTCTGTGGCCTCGTTTTCTGCCTTTCAACACTGGCAGGTCTATGAATATAGATAGATGCGACAAGGACTACGATGCAAAATACTACATATCCGAGTATTTTCATTTCAGTCTCGCTTAGTGCCTTATGAAATAATGCCGAATTTCGCAACGTCTCGATGACCGGCGAAATCCCGCGCCATGACGAACGGATACGGATAAGAACTCGCTTTTTGGTGGACCGAGTATAGGGGTAATTGAGTTGTGTGTCAAGAGAAAAAGTGGCGCAACTTCCACCGCATCAGCCTTGAAACTTAAAAACTAAAGATGTCCCCAGTCTCAAGCAAGTGCCTGAAACACCGTATGTTGACATTCAAACAAGAAAGGCAGAGCCATTATTGGCTCTGCCTTCGAGTGCCTATCGGAAGGTCAAAATGGATATTGAGCGATGTTTTGAAATACTTGAGCTTCACAGGGGTGCCTCGCCAGATGAAGCGAAACAAGCTTATAAATGGGAAACATTTCAGCCCCTATTGTCATTTCGAACCCCGACTAAGGCGGGGGTCGAAATCCTGATCGGAAAGTCGCAATTCCAAACCAAAAAATTTCTCCCTTCGGTCGAACTGATCAATGACTACTGACCAATCTCTTTCAACACCAGCTCAATTACCCTGGGGATGGCTGCTTCGACCTCGGGGGTGAGTTCATCATAGCCCATGCTCATGTCTTTTGGCTGAACGCCGATAAGAACCATAGGCTCTATCTTGATGCCCATTAGATCTGCCGTGGCAAAGACCTGGGGAAGGTCAATCTCGTGGAGCGATGTAAGACACCGGGTATTACCGACCTCAATGTCCTTTCTGGTCAGCCGGTAGATAGCGCCGGGGCCAACGTCGCCGTCCACAGCGTCTACAACAACAATCTTTTCCCTTTCTTCCAGGTGGTCCAGAAGGTCCAGGCCCAGGACGCCTCCTTCGAGTACTTCCACGTTTTCCGGAAGATCCATATCCTGAAGACGCCTTGCCACATGGACGCCAACGCCTTCATCTTTTAAAAGGGTATTTCCAACGCCGAGGATAAGGATGGGTTTCTTGGGAGATGATATCGACATAAGAAGAGTAAGGGAGGGGGGACAAGCCCCCCTCCCTTGTTAAAGGTAGGCCTCTAGTTACCCACAAGTAGGGGCAGGATCAATGTGAATTGTTGTTTCCTCTTTCTTCCCGCGGCCATTCTTCTTTACAAGATGGACAGCACAGGCCATGCAAAAATCCCAGGAGTGTATAACCCGCAGGATTTCCAGCGGATTGTTAATGTCCTTAACGAACACATCTTCCATGGCCTTTTCAGCCGGCCCGGGAACACCATACGAATCCCGTGGAGACGCATTCCACGTGGACGGGACCACACACTGGTAATTTTGGATCTTACCAGTTGTCATGTTGGTCTTCATCCAGTGGCCGAGCGCACCTCGCGGCGCCTCGGTCCAGCCATAGGAGCTGGGGTAGTACTTATCCGCACCAGGCGTGCGCGTGATACTGGTCACTGCGCCTACATGGCTGGCTTCCAGCCTGTCCAGCCAGCCCACCATGGCGTTCGCGATCTTCCAGCACTCGATCTGCCTGGCTGCATAGCGGTCCAGGGAAGAGCCGCCGGTGTAAGTCAGGTTGTAGCCGCCGGGGCCGAGGTTGGGCATGGCACCCATTCCGGTAAAGATGGCGCTCAGGTCGGGACCGGGGTCACCGTACTGAGGTAGCGCCACACCGGCAAAAGGACCGATGGGGATCGTGCCACCAACACCACCACCCACTGCTCCCAGATCGTACAGGATGCCGGCATAGTAATCGCCGTTCACCTGCATACGGGCCAGCGGGCCGGCCTCATAGGGCACAGCAGGCCCCAAGGAGTCCGAGGCGTCCTTGTAGCGTGGCGACTTGATCCAGGAATAGGCCGGGTGTGTAGGATGACCCGGGACCCTTCTGGGCTCAGGAGTCGTTTCACCCTGAAGGGGGTGCTTCCACCCACCTTTACCACCATTATACAAGTAGTGACTGTTGTAAACACTCTCAAACACGTTCTGCTGGAGTACCGACTGCCACTCGGTCGGCTTCGGATCGGAAAATGCCGCCGGAAGCACACCCGTCTGGTTAGAGTACTTAGCGCCTGTGTTCTTGCGGCCTCGGCTGAGCAGGCGGTTGTCATCGATCGCGTTGGCAAGATCGCCCTTCTCGAACACACCGTAGGCGAGGAAGCGCTCATAGGCGTTGCCGAGCCAGAAGTATTCCGGATAGAAGCACGCCGCTGCCACCACATCGAACATCATGGTACCTGCGTACACTGAATCACCCGGAGTACCCACGATGGGAAGCTTGTTCAAATCACCGCCTTCGATATTGACGAAGTTGGCAAAGTCAAAGGGGGTACCGATAAACTTCAAGATGGTACCGGCAGCCGGTGCCGTCGGCGTACCGCCCGCACCCCCTTCATAGAGAAGCTCCCTGGTCTTGTCAATGGCATCCTGGCTCACCGACGGTGAAGCGCCACCCGGGGTAAGGCCCTGGATAAACGGGGCCCTGCCGCCCCAGAGACCGCCGATCTGGTTGCACAGACGACGGAGCTTAAGGGCAATGACATACTGGGCTGTCAAGTACGCAGTCACGTTTACCGGGGCTCCCGCACCCGGTATCCGATAGTGGTACGGATACGTCACGTCTCCCGGGTTAGGCCCATACCTGGGGCAAAACGGCCCCTTGTTCAGACCCAGCCCAGCATTTGCCACATCAAGAAAGTCCAGCGCGGCAAGGTGATAGAAGTGAACGAGATGGGATGCCACAAAATTGGACCCGTAGATCACATCCCGAACCAAATGACCCGCTTCAGGGATATCATCGGTATCAGGCCTGCTACTATGCAGTGTAGCATCTTCGTCATGGACATTAAAACCATAAGCAAATCCAACGTTATTGGCGGCCGCCAATCCATGGCTGACTAGTCAGACGCCTCAGATACGGCCGCAAATGATAATCGCGTCTCTGGGATCACGGCCAACGAGAATTTTCTCCCAGCCGCGAAACATCATGCCTCGAACATTGGCGCTCGTCGTACGGCCATAATCATCGGCCGTTATCTCCCATTTCTGGTGTCCTTCTATACGATTAACAGGATCTATATTGATGATTTGCATCTGTATACACCTCCTCTCAAAGGAATCTTAGTTCTTGTCAGGTTCAAAGAAAGGTGACCGGCCATCCGGAAAATCGACTTCCGCGCAGCCCTGACACACATAGTTGGCCCCTACGCACCAGCTGTTCGGGCTATGGTCATCAAAGTTGTTCCATCTGCGTGTCGGACAATCCGTGCTGGCATACGGGCCGTTGCAGCCCTGGTTTCGCGTACACCATTCCTTCTCCTGTGTCCCGTCACCGTCGCCGGGTCCGGCGCCCAAATCCTGACACAACTTGTCATGGGAATACTTCGGACATGTCCCCAGAGAGCAGAAATTCTCATATCCCTTGTCGACCGTGTAAAGAGCCCGCGGGGTATTCTTCCGGACCATCCTTGAGAACACCTCCGAGTCTCCGAGCCATACGCGGTCCAACTGCTCTGTCGTATCCAGGGCCGGCAGGCTGGCGGTCAGGATGAAATAGGCGATTGGATAGATCATCCAGTCGGGGTGCGGCGCGCAACCCGGACAATTGACGATCTTACCTCTCAGATCCTGCTTGCCGCCTGTTCCGTCATAACCCCTGTAGTTTACCAGGAAGTTGTAGGCGCCGGTCGCAGCGGTCTTATTTCCCTTGGCTGCCGGGATACCTCCATAGGACGCGCAGGTCCCGAAGCAGACCAGGCCAAGACACCTGTCGCTGGTAACCAGCCACTCCACGACCTGTGCAATGCTTCGCTCTTTCTTTGTTCCGTCGCCGGTGTCAAAGCTTCCGGCCACAGAATAGGGCTGACGATTCGGATCACCATCGTTTACATGGGGATCCATCAACGGAATGGCGCCGGAAAGCGCCAGGAAAAAGGGAGTATTTGTCTCAAGACACTCCACATGGTCGGTAATCAAATCCCCGGCCGCGGCCATAAGCTCGCTCTGGTAGTCCAGATTGATATAGCCGTTGGGAAAAGGACGCCATGTGCCTGGAGATGGCGATGTCAAAGCCCCCACGGCATCACCCACGAGCAGGTCCACAATGTCCTTCACGAGCCCGTCTGGGCCGTCCAGCGGCGTAGGATTGGGATCGGGACTGTAATCAGTGCTCATACGGTTTGTAATGCTCAGCGTACAGCCGCCGCAAGACTGTCCCTGCATCCATAGGACGTGAGGGACCCCGTAGTCTTCGCAGCCACAAACATCGGCAGCCAGGGCTTTCTCCAGCTTCAGCAGGTCCATCTGGCTCAGGCCCAGTGCTGCGGCAGAGGCTGTGCAGTACTGCAAAAATTGTCTTCTGGTTATATTCATTATTCCATTCCCTCCTTTCGGAATTAATGGCCGAAGCTAATGTAATAGCAGGGAGGGGAAGCCCCCCTCCCCGTTATTTATCCCTACGAACATGTCTCCTGATTAAGAATAAAGACACCTGGATAGCCGTAAGAGGCGTCTGTCTTGACACCGCCTTTTTCGACCCAGATATAAAGCTGCAAACCCTTTGCGAC
>JAUWXF010000117.1 GCA_030616475.1 Desulfobacterales bacterium | reverse complement strand
CGTTGCTAAAACCGCAAAATGCTGTAAATTCGGCTAGATAGCAAAAAGAAATTCGGGTCAACTGATATCTGACCTAAGCCCATGAAAACATTGATACAACGGACTACTAACAACGGGCCAGTGACATCACCAAAAATTTGACCCAATTAAGATTTCTATTATTTGTTCAGATGTCAGGCCCATTATTTTAACCAATCTATCGGTTATTATTATGCTTTAATAACCGACATACCTGTTTGACCTTAATGTCAACCCTTTTAACCCAACCTCTTCACCGTCCCAACCCCCCGCGACACCGACTTGCCAATGCCCCAGTATGGATATCAGTAACGTAGCTTGGCCCGACCCTAAACCCAAGATTCTACTTTGCCAGAGGGGAGATCAACCTCAAGTTGAAAAGGCCACGTCTTGCCTTCAAGGACTTTGAACGCGCCTGTAGAATGGGTAATCGCAGAGCTTGTGACAGGGTTAAGGCCCTGGCTCAAAGGTTGAAGAACAGACAAAGACACGACCAGGGGTCTGCTCCCCCCAGAAGGCCCCGTCCGTCCAGGCCGGGGCATTAGTTTTTGGAATGTTGGAGCAATGGAGCCCGCCGCATTGCCCATTTTGGCCCGCCATATGACACGATCCGAACGGAGGTATATAGTCTGGCCCAACACCTTGACAAATCTTATGATTTCCAGTAGATATCCGCAAAAAAATTGTTCAATTCTTGGGTAACTGATATGGCAAGTTGTGTGTACTCTTGAAAAGGCAAGGAAAATACAATCAACTATCAATACATAAGAATCAGATTATACTCTTGTTACATGGATTCATAAAAAAAGACCAAAAGCTTCCTTTGAAGGATAAGAATTTGGCTAAACAAAGATTGGCCAAATTGAGAGGTGCATTATGACCAATAAACATATAGGAAGCAGCTTTGATGATTTTCTTGAGAAAGAAGGACTGCTTGAAGAATGCACTGAGTCAGCGATTAAGAGAGTACTTGCCTGGCAGCTTAAGCAGGAGATGAAGAAAAAGAAACTGACCAAAACGGCTTTGGCTAAAAAAATGAAGACAAGCCGGGCATCCCTCGACAGGTTGCTTGACCCTGCCAATGAATCAGTAACGCTGCAAACAATGAAAAAGGCAGCATCTGTTTTGGGCCGCAAGTTAAAGCTTGAATTGGTTTAACAATTTTAGAATCTTAAGAGTGGTTGGCCACCTATCGGAAGTGGACTTATCAGGGTGAAGGTTGTTATTGGGTGCCGGGGGATGTTCTTCAGTTTTGAACTTAGCTCCGCTTCGCTACGCAATTGGAATAGTGGAATAATGGAATGGTGGAATAATGGGTTTAAGTGGATTCCCGCCTGCCATCGCCACGCACGGCACGCAGCTTACATGCTAGCATCTCTGGCAATGGCGGGCAGGTTGGTCTTTTTATCTTCTACATCATGAGCGCAGGCTTCACTTCGTGTCCAGTATTCCAATATTCCATCATTCCTTTCTCGGGATAGCAGCCAAGCGAATAAAGCGCTATAATGTCAACAGGTTGTAGAAATTCCGAGACGTAAAGTTAAGGTTGCCCAATCAGCAAACAGAAGGAATGAACTTTAAATGTAAAGTACGTCCCCTAACTACTCCAACCTATGTTTTGAGACACAGATATCAAAAGGAGATCTTTACAGCCTCTTGTCATTTTGGCTCCGATAACAACTCTCTCCATTTAGGGTTCTGTGGGCAAATAATGCTCAAGAGTGTCATTTGCTTTCTCAATGTTTGTATCAGTTCATCTCACCGGCTCACCGGCTTGGTGTCAGGAACGGAACGGTCATGCATTTATCCGTTTCAATTGGGAGCGAAATATGATACAGGCTTTGGCATGCCGCGAAGAGTTCGTATCGAGGCACCGGGGGCGCTGCATCACATCCTGGTGGTAAGCGGGTAGGATTTTAGTAAAGCTGTCAATCGTGTGGCGCGGCTCTTCGATATGAAACCCCGAGAGATTTTGTTTCCTGGCAAGCAAGCGTAGCGGGTAAAAGCCCGCAGATTGTTTTGCTATTGGGCCGTAAAGGAACCGGGGTTCAGTACCACGTCAGTTGCCAACAAACCTGGCATGCACGAATCAAGCGTCAGCCGAAAAGCACCTGCTTCTCGACATCGAAAGAAACGCATAAACGCATGCCCGTCCCATGTTCCTACGCCCCCAGTATTCCAGTCCTCTCGCCCAGACCAGAATACCTATGATTACGGCGGGTTATCACATGTAATTTCCCGCCATTTTTGTTGCTTTTGGCCTTTTTCGGGTTTTGTCTACGAAATATCTACCTCACTCGGGTTTGCCCACCATTCTTTTTTCACCCAAGTCCTTAAAGCATGTTGACAGAGGGCGGAGTTTAGGTTATTTTTGGAGTGCGTAATTCCAAAATGAGTCGCAATATGGAAACAATAAGGCGATTTTTCGATCCTCCGCAAGGGAGTTTCTTTCTGTTCGGACCACGAGGAACCGGGAAATCAACGCTTGTGAAAGGGCGCTTCAAAGAGGCACTGTATGTCGATCTCTTGGAGCCTGAGACATTTCGGATCCTTTCAGCCAATCCAGAACGCCTTCGTGAGAGAATGCTGGCCACTCCCGACAAGACCACCGTCGTTGTGGACGAGATTCAGAAGGTACCGCAACTACTCAGCCTCATTCACAGCCTTATCGAAGAGAAGGTCGGATGGCAGTACGTACTGACCGGATCGAGTTCACGAAAACTGAAGCGTGCAGGAGTCGATCTTCTGGCGGGACGTGCCCTCCTGTATTCGCTCCATCCTTTCATGGCTGCGGAACTGGGCAATCAGTTCAGTTTCGACGACGCCCTACAAAAGGGACTGTTGCCGATTGTACTTGACTCACGTGATCCGAAGCAAGTTTTGCAAACATATGCTGCACTTTACCTCCGGGAAGAGGTCCAGATGGAAGGACTGGTACGAAACATAGGCAGCTTCTCGCGTTTCCTTCAAGCCGTGAGCTTTTCGCACGCTTCTTTGCTCAATATCAGTAACGTCGCTCGCGAGTGCCAAGTTGAACGTAAAGTGGTGGAAGGCTACGTCAGCATTCTGGAGGACTTGCTGCTCGGTTATCGCCTGAACGTTTTTACAAAACGCGCAAAAAGGGCTTTGGTTGCACACCCGAAATTCTATCTGTTCGACGCAGGTGTCTATAGATCACTGCGCCCGAAGGGCTCGCTCGACAGACCCGAAGAGATAGATGGCCATACTCTTGAAGGGCTTGTGGGACAACATCTTCGCGCATGGATCGCCTACTCGAAGAATGACTGCTCGCTGCACTTCTGGAGAACACGATCGGGTGTTGAGGTAGATTTCATCGTATATGGCTCTGATGGGCTCTTTGCTATTGAAGTGAAGAATTCCGCCAGCATCCACCCGCAGGACTTGAGACCGCTGAAAGCGTTTAAGCAGGACTATCCCGAAAGCAAAGTTTATCTCCTGTACCGGGGAAAGGACCGTCTCATAAAAGCTGACATTCTATGTCTGCCGTGCCGTGAATTTCTCATGGAGCTTCGGCCAGGCCAATGGCTTGATGTCTGAAGCAGTCACACGAACATCCGGGCATTCCCTGTTTTTGCCTGAGTAAATCGTTGTCGGAGCAGGTTCTCTAGCAGAGAGGGAGCCTGAACTGCCAAAAAGTCAGGTTACCTGACCCCTTTGCCCGCCGCCGCACGTGACGATATTGGGGACGTATTAAACCATTAAACTTGATTTGCACTGGGGATGTGTTATACGACTTACAGCCCGAGAAAATCACGAATAGATGCTCCTGGTGCCCTGCATCATATTGTCGCCAGAGGGATCGAGAGGAAACGAATATTTGATAACAATGCTGGCAGGGATAATTTCTTGAGCCGACTCGGTGATATCGCTCAACAGCGATTAGCAAATCGGTAGTCCGAGGCGAGAGGCTGGCAATGACCCAAAAATACTCGCTGCTTGAAACATAAGTTGATAAGTTTAATACGTCCCCTAAACACACCTAAACACACCCAGTCAATCTATGATCCGTGGCGAGCAAATTGCTCGGCAAAATAACTATAGGCTGACTGATAACTTTAAATGTTGAGAACGTCCCTTATATTCTCCTATACCCAATCCAATCTCAGTGATGATCTGAAGATAGAAGAATTGATTGGGAAAATAAAGAAGAAATTCTGGCCTGGCTGGACAGCCTCTAAAGGGTTACTCCGGCCGTGGATCAGACCACGAGGGGTATACTTCAATACCAATTGTTATGTTGACAGTTTTTTCACAAATTTGTAACATTCTTGCTAACACGTTGTTTTTTAAGCATATTCAAATTTCCTGGACTCAAATCAAATATTCTGCTATTTTCACCAAGTTAGGTGAACTCAAAACATAAGGCAAGTAATCAGTGATTTTCACAGAAGGTCAACAACCCCAACATATGCTCCGCCAACCCTCCTCCAGCGGTGGTCCACAGGAACGGCAATTCCACACGCAGATGGTTGACCAGCCCCTCACTGAGTATTCGGTTTCGCCCGCCCTGTTCCAGTTATCCTCTAAAAATTGAAGATTTTTTGGCTATCTGCCGAAAAGATACAGTGAACATTGGGCTTTTTCGGCTGAAAAGGTTGCCGGTTTGCGTGGGGCTACCAACAGTTCCGGAGATAGTCTTCAATGTTCACCGCGAGTTCTTCAAGATTGGTGTATTGTTCCTGAATTCAAATTATTATCACAGTAGCAGAAAGGGAAACAGCAAAGTAGCGTTCTCATGGCCAGAAAACCGACCTATGAAGAAGGGCAGCGGGTATTGCCTAGCAACCTCGACAACTCTTTCACAAAAACAATGAAAGTTGAAGGCATGCGAAAGGAGTCGTGACCGGTATGCTGAGAAACACATGCTCGAGTAGAACCAACGGCCCATATCGGGTACAGTCTAACAACCGACCAAGGAGAACACTATAGACGATCAATCAATAAAAGTGCTGATCATTGAAGACAATCCCGTCAATTCTGCACTGGTCAAGAAAACGGGTGGAAAAAGCGCGACATCCTTCTTTCAACATGAAGGTTGCCGACCAACTCTCGACAGGGTTGGAGTGCATAGCTGCGGGAGGCATTGATGCGATCCTGTTGGATCTAGGGCTGCCTGATAGCCATGGATTCGACGCCTTCGCCAAGGTGCACGCCCAAGCGCCACAAGTGCCGATTGTCGTGCTGTCCGGTTTGGATAAGGAAACGCCAGATAGAATGAGCTTTGGGTACCTCAAGCAACGGCTTTGTCCCATTCTGGAAAAGACGAAACAGGCTTCTCTCGCCTCGTTTGAGCTTGTGGTTCGGGAGACAGGCCCTTCCCGGTTCTACAGGCACAACCAGCAAGTCTTGGCATGTATCGATCTGGCAGGGAATGAACTACGTTTTCCACCTAGTATCGTTGGCACGCTTAAGCGGGCAGCCAAGCTTCATGATTGTTTCAGGCTTGTTCTGGGAGAGACCCTGCTGACGAAACAAGGGCCACTGACTGAAGAAGAAAAGACCAGGATTGATTCGTTCCCGACTCGGCCCACTGTGGTGGGCCAGGGCATAGAAATCACTGCCGACCCGGACTGCTCGTCAGAGGATCTCATGGTGGAGCTGAGAGCATAATTGTATCATCTAATTCAATCAATAACAATCTTGTCGCTATCAGAACCATTGCACTATTTTTTCTCTTTTTTCTGATTCTGCATCGCGATCTTGAATAAGTGGCAGTTTTGTTAGTATTGAGGGGCGATATTACGTCATGGACTCCATAAGAAATTTGAATTTCGACCACTTTATCGGCCAAAAAGTGGGTACAGCCACCCTTTTAAAAGAGCTTGCCCGCGGTGGGATGGCGGTTATTTTTGTCGCCTACCAGAGAAGCTTGAAACGTCAAATTGCAGTCAAGATTCTGCCCAAATCACTCCTTACCCCCTTGGCCGCTGAACTCTTCCAGCAAGAAGCAGAAGCAGCCGCTGTCCTGTCACACCCTAATATTGTTCCAATTTACGAAGTCGGAGATACCGAGGATTTCCTGTTTTTTACAATGCAGTTAGTCAAAGGGCGGCCCATTTCCGATCATATTGAAATGGCTCGAAAGCATGTGTTGCCGTCGAAGCGAGTGTTACCACAGAAGGTGACTATCAAAATCATCACAAGTGTCCTCGATGCCCTGGATTTTGCCCACAGACAGGATATCATCCATAGAGATATCAAACCGGCCAATATACTCATTGAGACCCACACGAATCGTCCGATTATCACCGATTTTGGCATTGTCAAGCTGTCACGCGGGCCTAACGTGAAGTCCGGGATGATCGTTGGAACGCCGATTTACATGGCTCCGGAAGAGATACTGAGAAGCCGTGTGGACGGACGGGCCGATATTTACGCGACCGGAATCGTGCTGTTTGAAATGCTGGTATCCCATTTGCCGTTGCCAAGATTTGGGACAGCGGAAGAGATACTGGAAATGAAACTGGGATTAAAAGACCGGTTATTTCAAAAGAAACCCTCGGAAATGAATCCGATGGTTGACCAAAAGATGGACGAGATTGTTTTTAAGGCGCTATCGTATGATCCGGAAAAACGGTATGCCACTTGCCGGGAGTTTTTACAGTGCCTTAGAGTATACACGGATTGTTACTTGAGAGAAGAACCCTAAGAGGGAAACATGCCTGAGCCCAAAATCACCAAACAAGCACTTTATGGATTCAGCCGAACGCTTGTCTTATTGTTTAACCGCGCCACTATATATCAGGTCGATCATCCTTATGTTAAACAGGCTATCGATGAACTTCACCTGGTAATTAAAGAGCTTCTTGAGTCGGTTTCCCCTCTGGTTTTCATAATGAATCGGGAGCAATTGTTTATTGATGAAGAGCCGCTCGATCCTCGCATCACTGTCAGCAGGATAGTAGAATATTTTAAGAAAACCAAAATTCAATCCATTTCATTCGAAAAAGGTCTTGGCAAAAACGAAATCAGAGCTTTCCTGGCAATATTTACGTCTCCTGACAAATATCCCAATGCCGATGCCATGAAAAAGGGACTGACGGCCAAGGGTATCCGCCATCTAAAAATTAACCACGTTGTTTTTTTAAAAGCCACGAAAGACGATGAACTGGTTTCACGCGATGCCCTTAAGAAGCTGTCACCTGAAATCACGGAAGGTTCTCAGCGAGGATCCAAGAAACTATTCATGGACATGGTCCTTGAAAGTATTCTGGCAGACGAATTTGGCAAAATCCTTACCATCGAAAATTTGATGAAAAGCCCGGCCGGGCTTTCGAAAAATATGATTGAAGCCGATCTTGCCAGTTTTCGTGAAAGTGCGGCAGAAGACCGGCGCCCCGGCCCGGTCCTCATGCATCAACTTGAGGTGTTGAATCAGGAGGTGGAAAAGAATCTCTCTGACAACAAAGATGCCAACCTGTCTGAGATGGCTGGTGCGATGTTTGACATGAAAAAACAATTGATAGCCGCTATAGAAACCCAAAAAACCTTGGGAATCGCCTATTCCAATGAGGAGATGATCCTCGATAAGGTCAATGAAATTGCTGACAACGTTCTTTTACAGCTGGTAAAGAATGAATACAAGGCAGGTGGGATTTCCACTTCACGCCTGGCACAAATTCTGCGCAGATTGGTTCCTGAAGCTGATGAACTCAAGCGTCTTCTCCCCAAGATCAAAGCGGCTCTGCTTAAGGAGGGTATGCCCCTTTCAGAGTATTTGAGATTGGTGCAAGAGCTTGGGCGGGAACTTCAAAGCGAAGAGTTGGCCAAGATCCTTCAGGAAAGTGCCGAAGAGATAGGCATGGACAGCGAAAGCCTGATACAAGAGGTTAAAAGAGATCCTGTGCAAGCAGCGGAACTCATTTCCCTGGCGGCCGAAATTCGAAAAGGGACCGGGGATGAAAAGGTGCTGAGAGATCTGTTGGTGGACTACATCGAACAGATGGGATCAGAAGCCACGCTAGATATCGCGAAAGACAATGGTGCGGAGGGGGAACAACACCTGCGCCAGGTCATCACCGACATTGAGTCCGGTATTGTGGGGCGGCTGAGAAAAATGGACATTAAAGATGATGTTCTGGACCGCCTGGAAAAGAGACTCAACGACCGGATGGATGAAGTTCTCGAAAAGGTCAAAATGGATATGATCCATTCTCAGTCCAGCTCACCTGAAAAAGATGGCCGAACCGGTCTGACCGTGCTTCAGATTTTGGAACAGAATGTAGGCGAAAGCGAAGAACTTGGCGAAATCCTGGAAATTGTCCGCGCCAAGGCCCAGTCCGAGAGTATTGACGAAGATGATTTCAGACAGATTTACGCCGAGATCACTAAACAACAAGAAAAAAGGAAAAAGCAGGAAGAACAGAAAAAGATGCCCGCCGGGGTTTTGAAGGCTCAGACCCTGACGGTCTTCATCGAAAAAGAAATATCAAGAGCCAAGCGTTATGGCACGCCGTTTGCTGCCTTAGCTTTCTCCCTGGTAAAGGCCAAACCGGAAACGGAGGCACCCTCAAGTCCCGTCACACATCAGGCTTTAATAAATGAAATCTTGAAAAAGCTTTCAACGATTGTCAGAGATGCGGATATCGTCGGTGAGTTTGGAAAAAACGAAATCGTTGTCCTTTTGACCAATACACCACCGAGTGGAGCGGAAAAGGCCCTTCATCGGTGCCTGAAGCTGCTGTATTTAGAGCCGATTGAAGTAAACGGAACCCCATTCACTATCAAAATGGCAGGCATAGCGGCCAAATTCGATGTTGTTGATATGCCCGACGCCGAGGCATTTGTCAAAGCCTTATCGAACAAATTGATGCAAATGGAAATCAGGCTTAAGAATATCCAAACATTCTTCTGAACGACTATTAAGGATTATCCCACAAAAGGTATATAAGGAAATTTTCCGAATGAATCAAAGCAGCATCAGTAAACAAAAGACCAAATGGTATCTCGAGAGCGCTTCGCATACGGGCACAAAGTGGATTGTTCCCATCGAGACGCTTCCTTTTACCATCGGTCGTGATAAGGCCTGTAACCTTACACTGCAGTCCAAATGGGTATCAAGACATCATGCGCAGATCCATCTGAGCGGAAGTATGCTCTGGATTCGCGATCTTGGCAGCATCAATGGCACCTTATTGAACCACAAGCGTATCAAAGAGGCAGAACTTATTGAGGTTGGCGATATTCTCCATTTTGGTGATAGTGAGTTTTGCCTCAAGGGTGGAGAATCTGTTCGGACTGCTTTAACCGCCGAGACCGTGGCTTTTGATTCCTTGGAGGAGCAAATCGGCCTCACTTCTTATGAACCACAATTGCAGAAATTACTTCGTGAACGGGCTGTCGTGCCGCATTTTCAACCGATACTGAAACTTCCAGATATAAGCGTTGTGGGTTATGAAATTCTGGGCCGGATTCGCGGCAGTGAATTGCCGCCAAGCCCGGTGGAACTCTTCGATATTGCTGCTCAACTTGGTCGTGCCTCTGAACTTAGCGCCCTTTTCCGGGAGGAAGGGGTGCGTGTCGGAAAGAGACTGGCCGGGTTTCCACAATTGTTTGTCAACACACATCCCTTGGAGATACACCAAATGGATGATCTGGAGCAGTCTCTTAGAAGAATTCGTAAAAGGGCACAGTCAAACCCAATTATTCTTGAAATCAATGAAAAGGCGGTGACTCATTCGGAGCAGATGAAACAGCTGCGGAGTATATTGACAGATCTCAACATTGGGTTGGCTTACGACGATTTCGGCGTGGGACAGATACGGTTGGTTGAACTGGCCAAATTCCCGCCGGATTTTTTGAAATTTGACATCTCTATCATCCGCAATATTCACATCGCTCCGAACCGATTACATCAGATGGTCGTCACATTTATACACGCAGCCCACGATCTTGGGATTGCTACTCTTGCCGAGGGAATTGAATGCCAGGAAGAGAGCAAAACATGCAAACAACTCGGTTTCCAATATGGCCAAGGCTATCTATACAGCCGACCCTTAACGATCAGTGAGTTCAGCAACACGAACTCCCAAATAGATTCTTAAGCGTCTTCCTCGGTCGCTGTGTGAAATTGATAGACGCTGATGCCGTTGATGACGCCAAGGGAACACTCCTATCCTGTGATGTTCGCCGGTCGGCTGACCGCCTATACGATCTTTTCGGCTACCCGGGCAACCGCTCCTTTTTTTCCAAATTGGGGAGAATGATCAAGCATTCATCTCCGGCCTCATGTCTGAGTGTATCATTTAGCGTCCTAAATTTGTTCAGATCCAAAAACAGGTAGTGTCCGTTGATTATTGTCGGTCGTCCGTTGCTAAAACCGCAAAATGCTGTAAATTCGGCTAGATAGCAAAAAGAAATTCGGGTCAACTGATATCTGACCTAAGCCCATGAAAACATTGATACAACGGACTACTAACAACGGGCCAGTGACAT
>JAUWXF010000301.1 GCA_030616475.1 Desulfobacterales bacterium | reverse complement strand
TTCGCTAAATGCTTCGTGATCGCCGACGTTAACGTCGTCTTACCATGATCAATATGCCCAATAGTGCCCACGTTCACATGCGGCTTCACACGCTCAAACTTCTTCTTCGCCATCTTGCTGCCCTCCCAGTCTTGTTCTTTGTTGAGCCCCCTGAGTCTTATTCTTTTTTCTGGAGCCCACGACCGGGTTCGAACCGGTGAACCTCTTCCTTACCAAGGAAGCGCTCTACCTCCTGAGCTACGTGGGCCTAATAAACACCTCTCAGAATTTCTACAACATGTTAAAATAATAGCACTTTGAGGGTACTTATGTGTTGCCTAACACATGGAGTGATGGAGTATTGGAGTACTGGAGTAGTGGGTAGCAAAAAAAGTGTCATCATTCCATCACTCCAGTACTCCATCACTCCAATACTCCCTGGCCCAGACCTGGCTAATAGGCTATGTGTTTATATATTGGTGTGAGCGCCAGGGCAGGCCAATTGGGGCAAAGCCCCTAAGTTCAAAATCGCTCCGCGATTTTATAAATGGAGCGGGAAGCGGGGCTCGAACCCGCGACCCTCAGCTTGGAAGGCTGATGCTCTAGCCAACTGAGCTATTCCCGCGCTTAAACTGTAAATACCGCCGTTTTTCGCCGTATTAATTCGTCCTGGCTGAAGGCGCAAACTCCGTACAAATCAAGTGCCTCAAACAACACAGCCTGGGGTTATCCTTACAAAGTCCTTTGGGTTAACGTTATGGGCTCCTCGGCAAAACACAGTAAGGTGAAAGCAGGAAGTGCATGTAGTATACACGATGCCGAGGCAAATACCTGGCGATCTCCTACACACCACTTACTATGGGGTTTGGTGGAGGGGGGAGGATTCGAACCTCCGAAGGCATCGCCGACAGATTTACAGTCTGTTCCCTTTGGCCGCTCGGGAACCCCTCCACTTTGATTGCGGAATGCAGATTGCGGATTGTGGAATGAAAAGCGATTACCCCCTACGGGATACTTCACGCCGAAATCCGAAATCCCAAATCCCAAATTAATATTGGAGCCAGCGGAGGGACTCGAACCCCCGGCCGACTGATTACAAATCAGCAGCTCTACCAACTGAGCTACGCTGGCCACTGCCAGGTGCGAAAAAATAAGATCGTCAAAAGGCGTAGACGATCTTCCGTGACAAAACCGCGGCAATATATGTGATCCAGTATAAATCTATATTATTTAATACCATGTAATCACAATAGCAACCCCTGCCTGCGGCGGACAATCCAACTCTTGGCCCAATAATTCCCTTCCAGGGCTTTGTTTCTTCTATTTTCTTTAAAATTCTTTTAATAGCTCTACTATTCTATATAAGATCGCTGCGCGATCTTATATAACGCGGCTTCGCCGCTTAAGAAAAGGAAATTCACATTCTCGTATCAATTTAGTCTATTGAAAAAGCGACCCTAACGAGCATACAGGTGATCCGATTCTAAAACGGGTCACTGTTTGAGCGTATTAGTGAGCGTTAAGAAAGAACAGCAAAATGGCATGCTTTTTCTTAGGGTTAAGTGATATCCGCCACAATCGAGGTTATTCACAAAAACTGTTCCCTGTTCTTTCTTTATGCTCACTTATGCACGAGTTTGAGCCGGTTTAGAATCGGATTGCCTGTATGCGATAATGTTTTCAAAGAACTAAAATGTTACACATTCTCAAGTTCTCTGCACTGCACAGTTGACGACATTGCCTGATTCTGTTAGTGAAGTTAGGGACTTTGCCCCCAACTTCACTAAGAGGAAAAGGCTTTCATCAAATGTTGGCCACCTTGGATGGCGGGCGCCTCAGCATTGGCGCCATGGGCTTGGGCGGCGCCCAGGGCTGCTACGAGATGGCCATGAAATATGCCAAAGAGAGGGTTCAGTTCGGACGGCCCATATCAACCTTTTAGGCCAATGCCTTCAAGCTCACTGACATGG
This sequence comes from Desulfobacterales bacterium, assembly GCA_030616475.1. Classification (GTDB taxonomy): domain Bacteria; phylum Desulfobacterota; class Desulfobacteria; order Desulfobacterales. Next base: position 421 of record JAUWXF010000301.1, on the reverse strand, counting down.
CCATGGAGATTGAGTGCGCCCGGCTGCTCCTCTACAGGGCGTGCTGGCTCAGGGACAAAAACAAGCCCTTCACCAAGGAGGCTGCCATGGCAAAACTCTACTGTTCTGAAGTCATGCACCGGGTGGCCAATCATGCTGTACAGCTTCATGGCGGCTACGGCCTCATGAAAGAATATGATGTCGAACGGTTTTACCGTGACCAGAAACTCCTGGAGATTGGTGAAGGAACTTCTGAAATCCTGCGCATCGTAATCGCCCGGCTGATCGGTGCGTTCTAAACTCCTTCAAAATTTGGTAACTACTCAGGTTCAAAGTTCCAAGGTTCACGGTTCAAGGTTAGAGAGCGATGAAGATTGAACGGTTTGAAGATATTGAGGCTTGGCAACCTGTCGAAAGCCTCCAGGTCGAACGACTGGCACGT
>JAUWXF010000102.1 GCA_030616475.1 Desulfobacterales bacterium | reverse complement strand
TGAGCAATTTTTCGCAAGGTCAAGGAAATCAAGGGATTGCGCGGAGACGTACGTCGGTACGTCGCACAAGCGATCCCGCAGATTGACGCCGAGATTGCGAAAAAGGGCCATTTCTGGATGGAAACTATCTATTTTTCATCCTCCTGGGTGCAAAAATACTCGATAGTCTTTTGTGCACATGTTTTACAGTACTTGAGCTTGTTCAACATGGTATCGATCATGCGATCGTATAACTTCTGATTTTCCTCATTGGTACGATTGGCCAGTGCCCCAATAAGGCTACCCGCTCCTGCAATATCTGATTTGAGGCGAACGTCGGTGATTGCCTTGACCAGTTCGAGATTGTCCATGAAATCGTAATCGGGTTCTACAGAAATTTTCTGGCCGTAGATTTTTCGAATGGAAGTTCTAAATGTCTGGCGCTGTTCTTCCGTCTTGAGTTCCAGCCTTTCTTCAACACTGTTGATGTATCGTTCATCGATCTTTAAGGCACTAAGCTCCCCGGTCTGCGGGTTTTTATATTTCCACATCTTATCAGGCCCCAGGTTTTCGGCGTCGATTCCAATGATCATGTTCACGTAGTTCATAACGTCTTTTCGAATGGCAAAGGGCTCATCCATATAGGCGTTAAATATCTCGGTCATAATGCGTTCGCGGTAAAGTCCCTTTGCTGTTTTCAGATCTTCCAAATACTTGGTTCTGTCATTGGCTTCCGTCACGTAGTCCAGGATTATCCGTTCAAGCGCCTTGTAGATATCATAGGCAAACATGCACCGGCCTTCATTTGTCTCGGAGCTTTCGATCAGAAGTTGAATGGCTCTACCCAGGTTCCGCTGTCCCAGACCCTTTTGGCCAAAACGATTTGTGATTTCCGGATCCTGGTTCAGCATGTCAATGACTTCAGCCAGCGTCTTGATGCTTTTTTCCCCAGCCACTTCTCCTGCAGCCAGTTTCATTGTCTCAACAGGCGTCAGCTTTTCGGAACGGGGCAGGCGGGACAGAACTACTGCCACCGATGCTGAGTAATTCAGATTCGGGTCCTGGTGGAGGTATTCCAGGGTAAGGGTGGTCCTGGTCTCGCTTCCGATGGCATATAAGGTGAGGTCTTTCTGCAGTTTATAATTCGTATTGTGCGAAACGTAGCAGATGCGGCACCTGTCCACAATGGGCGCTTCTTCCTTTTCGGCGAGAAACCGATGAAATTCCGAGTTGTTGCTTGTCGCAACGATCAAAGTGTCTATGGGCCACTTGTAGCCGTCAATTTCAATAACGCGGTTCTGGATGACGCCGAGATACACCTGAACCAGGTCCTTCTTGTTCTTGAATATCTCGTCGCTGAAATGGATACCGCCGCCGCCAACGCGTGACAGTGCGCCGCGCCTCAGGTCAAAACGATACGGGTTGTTGGTATCGGTGATGTGAAGCAGCCGCTGAATAGACTCTTCTCCCAGCAAATCGACCGCTGAAGACGTGATTTTATCTTTTGCCGGGTATTTTCCCGTTACGGTCCCCATGCTTTCTATCAGTGGTACCGGGACAATCTCAACGAACTCAAGCATTTTGTTAATGTCGCCGTCCGCGAGGTTTCGAATATCGTTCCATATATAGCCGCTGCAAGCACCCAACGGGCGATAGTTCTCATACAGCTTTTCAATCTCATCGTCCGAAAACCCGATCTGTTTGGCCAGAAAGGTTTTATTTTCATCAGGCTTTTCAAAGAGGCTCATGGCCAGGATCATGGGATCTTCGTATGTTTGAGATTCAATGGTCGTGATTCTCCCGTAACTGCCGAACTTGTCTATGTTGTGGAACTTGAAGGTGTACTTGCGGTTTTTTTCTTCAGTCAGGAAATTGCGATATTTGTCGCAAAGAAATTCAATAAAGAAGGTTTTGCCATTTCCCGGTTCTCCGACGAGTACGAAGGCCATTTCTTTGGATGATCCCTTCTCGGCTGCATCCTTAACATAGGAGACAAAACTGTTGATTTCATCATACATGCTGATGATATGCTTATTCCCGGTACGGAAGATACTGAAATCGTAAGTTGTTTTACCATTCACCACGACCTTTTCAATTTTACTTTGCAAAATCATCCTGGACACACTCTGAAAGGCATTTTCAAAAGTTCGTTTACCGTCCTTGACAGCAGTCAGATGATGATGAAGCGTATTATTAGTCGAATTATCCATTGTTCCTCCCATCTTAAGTTGGTTAATGGAATATGCTGGAGAATCCCCCTATTTTAGTTATCGGACCGTCACCTTTTGAACTGCAAAAAATGCGCCAAAGCCGTTCTGGAAATATAGCCCCTTGAAGATAAGAAGAATCTCTGCAAAAGGGCGAAGCCGAGTAAAAATAAATATCTATCGATATCTTAGGCCCTTAAATGGATTTACTATGATCAGTACCGTATGTTGTGGTGCCTTTTCCCTTGACACACAACACATAGTACACTATGGTCGCACCACATAAAGATGAGTTGTAACCGTTCACGGGTTCAGAGGTTCAGGGTTAACATTGATGATTGATGATTGAAGATTGAACAATGAAAAAACAATCGACAATCGTAAATCGACAATCAAAAGACGGTGAACTCTGAACCTGTGAACGCCTACGATGAGTTCTTGTCAGTATCGCTCAGTCAGCATCGGTAGCTGGTTTCCGGTGATAAAGATATGGCTGTTGATCGAAACCTGAAAAAAAGGAAAAAGCGTGAACAGAAGCGGACGGCGCGGCGCCAGGAAAGGAACCGCTTGCTTCGCCGCGAAAAGGTGGAAGATTATAGCTGGTTCGCATCCGATAACTATCATAGAGGAGAATATCGCAGCGCCTTCAATTGGGCCATGAAAGGGCTCAAGCTGCACCCGTCTCATGAGAGGAGTTATCGCATCGCATTGAGCGCTGCTGCAATTCTGGAGGAAGATTCGAGCATACTGACCGTGCTCCGACATGGATGGGAACGTCACTTGATCACCAACAAGCAGCATCTGTACGCACTGGGAAAGTTGGCTTTTAAACAGGGAAACCACGGACTGGCCGGGGAAACACTCCAAGCTTTGTTCCAGAGACCGCTATCGTTCTACGGGAGACTCACAAAAAGGGATCAAAAAGACGCAGAAAGGTATTTGAAGCTTTGCCGAAACATGGAACTTTTGAAAGTTCCGGAACCTGGCGCTCAGTGCCTATAAGCTCTCTTTCCGCACCTCATACGACCAGCTCATTTGCCTCCCCACAATCAATAACGTTCAGTCCCTGTGGTACCAGGAAGAGAGCGCTCGGAAAATCATGAAGAGCTTTCGCGGCAGAGCCATCCTGGCAGATGAGGTAGGGCTCGGAAAAACTATCGAGGCCTGCCTTGTACTGAAAGAATATATGCTCCGCGGTCTGGTTCGTTCGGCCATGGTGCTGACTCCCAGTTCTCTGGTCGATCAATGGCAAGAGGAACTTCGTGATAAATTTGGGCTCTCCTTTGTCACTTCCAACGATCCACTGTTTCGCGAAGATCCGGACCGATTCTGGAAGGAGCCGTTTCTGTTGGTTTCTATTCAGACGGCAAGAAGCAAACGTCATTTCGATGCGGTTACCGCTCGCGCCTATGATATGGTGATCGTGGATGAAGCCCATCACCTGAAGAACCGCTCGACCCTCAACTGGAAGCTGGTGAACGCCATTCAGAAAACCTTCTTGCTGCTCGTCACTGCCACACCCGTACAGAATAATCTGGAGGAACTCTACAATCTGGTCACCCTTTTAAAGCCGGGCCATCTCAAGACGCGAAAGGCATTCAAGGATGAATTTGTCGCCCGAGGCAGCCCCACAGACCCCCGAAACAGGGAGAAGCTGAGACAACTTCTCAAAGAGGTCATGATTCGAAACACTCGTTCGGTTACGCAGTTGCACATCCCGCCACGCTTCGCTTTCACCATTCGAGTTGACCCGTCCCCTAACGAGGAAACCTTCTACCAGGGGATCAGCCGGTTTGTGACGAAACAGGCCGCTGACGGTTCTTCGGCTCTTTCCAAAATGGCGCTTCGCAGACTTCTGGAAGCGGCAGGATCTTCTCATTTTGCGTCGCTGAAGATGCTGGAAAAGATAAGCCTCCAGGACCTGGACGGGACAAGCAAACAGGCAAAAGATTTGTTGGAAATGGGCAGGTCCATTCAAATGGGAGGAAAGATCCGGCGGGTGATCGAACTTTTGCAGGCATCACCGGAACAAAAGATCATTTTTGTTAATTATCTTACGACCCTAAAGTATTTCCATCAGATCCTAAAAGACCATGGAATGTCTCATGTGGTCTACCGTGGAGGGATGACCCCGGCCCAAAAACAGCAAGCCATTCAGACGTTCCAGCAAGGGTGCCCTATTCTTCTGGCCACGGAGACCGGGGGAGAAGGGCACAACCTGCAGTTCTGTCACGTGATGATCAACTACGACCTCCCCTGGAATCCCATGCAGATCGAGCAGCGCATTGGCCGCATCCATCGAATCGGGCAGGAGAAGGAAGTCCAGATCTACAATTTCTGTTCTGCCGGAAGCCTGGAAGACTATATGCTGGAAGTTCTAGACCGAAAAATCAATATGTTCGAGCTGGTGGTGGGAGAGATCGACATGATCTTAGGTCGCCTCCAGGGAGAGCAGGAATTCAGCGACCTTGTTTATGAACTCTGGGTGAAGCACCCCGACGAGACGGAAAGACAAAAGGCTTTCAATGCCTTAGGTTCTCGCTTAAAGCGGGCCAGGACAGCTTACGAAAAGAGTAAAGAACTAGATGAAAAGCTTTTCCAGGAAGATTTTGGAGTGTAAGAATGGATTCTGTTCCGGAACTGCTTTCCTTTGCAGCGCAGGTATTTGAAAAGCACGGCGGGATAACTGAACGGGACGACAATCACGTGATGGCCTTGCTGCCACCCGGTCTGGCTCGTTCCCTGGATCTTCCCGAGGAGGTTCAATTGGGAGATGGGGCCGTGCCGCTCCTTTACGGCAGCCCTGTTCTGGACCGCTTGATCCAGGTGGCCACAAAAAAAATCCCCCTAATTTTCGGACGAATCGAGGTGCCATATCTAAAAAAGGGGGGCTTCGAGCAGCTCATCGGGCAAGACATTGTTTTCACTAACGGGCAAGTCCGGGTGACAGGCCGTGCGGAAGCCCGTACTTCCTACATGGTGTTGATCTGCCGGTATGTCGCGTTGAGTGACGAACGGAAAGAAGGGCTGGTCGAGGTAGGGACACACGAAGGTACCGGTGCAATCATTGAGGATTTCGAGTCTTTGTGGCCGGAGTTCAGGCCCGAATTCTACACACTGGGGAAAGTCCCCCCTCATTTTTCCATCCATCTTGAACAGACGATTTCCAACGCCATGCAAAAGGCCCGGGTTCTTGCGGAAGAAAAACTGATCGATTTTATCAAGAGCATGCAACGGCGACTGCACCGGGATGTGAAGAATACTAGAGAATATTACGAGGCATTGAGAAAAGAGATGGAAGCAAGCCTTTCACATCACAATCTCAGTGAGGCGCAGCGTCACGAAAGAATTGCCAAAATCGAGGACCTGCCCGGGGAAATGGCTCGAAAGATCGAGGACCTTAAGCAAAAATACAAGATACAGGTCCGTTTGAGGCCATGTGCCGCCCTGCGGTTTCTCGTCAACGTTGTCCAGATTATGGCCGGAATTCGCTTCCGTAAACACAGACGGACCGTCCACCTCACCTGGAATCCGATATCCCGCCGTCTCGATCCTCTGGTATGCGAGCGTTGCTATGAAAGCACGCGAAGCGTGCATCCCCGTGAAAAGGATTCCCGTATCCTGTTGCTCTGTCCTTCCTGCGCTCAAAAGCAGTGAGCCCTGTGATCAGCATTCTTCCCCCTTGACACACAAGCCCATCATTATTCCTTGTTCGAAATTCTGCGGTTCAAAACGAAATGTGCTTGAGTCATTATCACCATGCTAAAGACACCCTTCCTCCCGGCACTCTCCATAGCTTTCTTGATGGTACAGAATGGAATGAGCATGACCTCGAGAGACTTGGCCTAATCACCTGAACTCGACTCTCCTCAATATCAGTTCCATTAAGGAATTAAGGGTGGGGTCGAGAATTCCTGTTCTTCGTGTACTCCCACCAAAACGCGACTTTTTGCTATCTTTCTTTCAGGATGGTTTCTACCATGCTCTGTAGCTCGAAGATGTTGAATGGTTTCATGATATAAGCCGTGGCTCCACTTTTCAGGAGATCATTTACGGGTGCGTTGCCAGTGATTACAAGAATGGGAGTAGAGGGATATTTTGCCTTTATCCTTTGTGTTAATTCAAGCCCATCCATCTCGGGCATCATGTAATCCGTAATAACCAGATCATATGATTTCTTGTCAATATGGCTCATTGCCTCAACTCCATTTTCTGCAACATCTATATCGTAACCATAAGATTTCAGAGCCTCAGCCAGTAAAATCCTCACAATTTCTTCGTCATCTGCGATAAGGATTCTCTTCTTTTCCATCTATCCCTCCTTTCCTGATTCCGATCTAAATACAACTACGAGGATATAAATGTCAACCAAAAAATACTACTGTCGGTTGTTGGACTTTTCCCAAATTTTATGTGATAGGAATTCGCTAAGATTAGAAAAATGAGGATGTGTTGATTGAAGGAAGGAGCGCTTGATCAACAAGAAGATTGGCCAAAAAATCAAAGAGATAAGAAAGAGTTGGGGTCTCTCTCAGAGTGAATTGGCCGAAAGAATAGGTATCTCTTTTCAGCAGATTCAAAAATATGAGAAGGGCTCAACCAGGATCTCTGTCATGCGTTTGCAACAGATCTCGAAGGCCCTTGGCGTTAACATTACAGCGTTTTTTGAGGAAGGAGAAAGAATTCCTAAAGTTTCAGACCTCGCTTTAAGGTACACCCCTGGAGGAGACCCCCTTGAAACCTTTCAACCCATCAACAAGGAAGAAATCACCCTCTTGAAGCTCTTTCGAAAGACAAAGAATAGAAAGGTAAGAGAGGGCATCTTAAAGCAATTGCGAGGGGTTATTGAACTGGAAAATCAGAAATAGGAGCCTGCCTGACAGCAGAACGTCGGATGAGGCCAGAAAAGAAAACCGGAAACAACCTTGAAGCATATCAAAGATATTCCCCATTTTGACAGACCGCGAGAGAAACTGGCTGCCAAAGGGCCGGAAGCGCTTTCGGATTCAGAACTTCTTGCTATCCTCCTTGGAAGCGGAGTAAAGGGAAAAGATGTCTTTCAAGTAGCTCATGCCATCCTGCGAAAGCTTGATAAAGATAAGAAAAAGATAGATGTAAAGGCCCTTGTCTCGATAGAAGGTGTTGGTTTTGCCAGGGCATGCCAGATTGTGGCCTCTTTTGAACTTGCAAGGAGGAGGCTGCTAAAGGAAAGCATCTTTATTCAAAAGGCAGAAGATGTTTTGCCCCTTATTTCATATATCGCCGGCAAAAAGCAGGAATATTTCCTTTGTATATCTTTGAATGGAGCAAATGAGGTTATCGGAAATAGGGTGGTGACTGTTGGCCTTCTTAATACAAACCAGGTTCACCCACGCGAGGTGTTTGTAGATGCTATATCCGATCGGGCGGCCTCCATAATCGTTGCTCACAACCACCCATCAGGCATACTCAAACCCAGCCCGGATGATATAGCTATAACGAGACAGTTAGTTGAAGCCGGCAAAATCCTTGGAATACCTGTCTTGGATCACATAATTATCACAAAGAAAGGTCATCTATCACTTAAGGAAACAGGTTTGATGTGATTCCCTAAAGAACATTGCTAAATACGCATTTACTGTTGGCAGGCCATCGGGATCTACATCAAGAGCAAATATACCATGCTCATCCCCGTACTTTATTTGGTTTTTGATCGATAGTGCCTCCAGATTTCGTCATGACTGATCAAGCTTTGTTGTGATATACAGAATTCATCTTTATTCTCAGATATAGAATTCCAGAATATTCACTATTCTGTTTTCCAGACACTATATGTTATATGCGTGACCCTGCCTCTGAGGGTTTATTTCCAGCTCAAAAATAACACTTGATACTGATATCAATAATGATACCATGCTGACATGGCTAAAACAAGAGACATTTTTGCGCAAATGAAGCGGAATCCAGGAGATGTCCGATTCAACGATTTGTGCAAGGTGTGCAATAATTATTTTGGAGAGCCTCGTCAAAGGAGTAGCAGCCACCGAACATACAAGACACCCTGGCAAGGTGACCCAAGAATAAATATCCAAAATCATAAAGGAAAAGCCAAAGCATACCAAGTGAAACAGGTGCTATTGGCTATTGAAAAGTTGGAGGTAGATCATGGCACTGAAAAATGATCGATATACCTACCGGGTAACCTGGTCTGAAGACGATAACGAGTACGTGGGTTTGTGTGCGGAATTTTCCAGCTTGAGCTGGCTTGCAAGAACGCCAGAGGCAGCCTTAAAGGGGATCAGAAAAGTGGTTGAGGGTGTTGTAAAAGATATGCAGGATAATGGTGAGACCATACCTGAACCTATCGCTTGCAGGCGTTATAGCGGCAAGTTCATGGTCCGTGTGCCCCCAGAAGTTCATCGTAACCTTTCAATCAAAGCAGCAGAATCCGGGGTCAGCCTGAATCGGCTTGCCAGTTCGAAGTTGAGTCAATAAATACAGTTTTGCACACATCGGGATAGGGAGGAGCCTCGCAGCTCCCACCCTCCCACACCATCCCGCTGAAAGCGGGAGTCACGTATACGGCGGTTTCGCCGTCGCAAAGGCTATAGCGGAACAAGTCGGCTGATCAGGCAGAATAAGATGCATACACGCCTGCTGGTCCTATACTGCCGGGCTTTCGAGAATCTTGACGTTACGCGCATTTTCACACCACGGCGGGACTGCAGTATGTCCGTAAGTACACGACTCCTACTCACCACTCCCATTTACCCCTGCCATTCGGCAGGTGGCACCGCTCAGGGCCAATAGGCCAATAGCCAATAGGGACATCATAAATAAGTAAGTGTCATAACTGCTGCAAATAACTAAAGAACCAACTTGCCATTGCAATGGGAGCCTATTTAAAGAGTCGGGAAAAGATTCGAGTTGAAGCCAGGAGTTTATTTTGCTATTGGGCTGTCAGAGAGTTAGGCTATGGGTTCTCGGAACTGGGCAGACGGCTTAGTATGAGCCAGCCTGGTGTTGGGTATACGGTAAGCCGGGGAGAACGGATAGCTAAACACAATAAATATCAACTGGTTGGCTGAGCTACTTATTTATTTATGAACGTCCCCATTGGTTCGACTTTAGACTTTCGGCCTAACGCCGCGGAGCGGAGAGAGCCGAATGTTAAAATTTCACGGTGTCCCTATGAAAACGGTTGCTTTATTTGTAGTCATTCTTTTTGCCTTGGTAGTCCTTTTTACCTATCCGTCTGAAGCACGCGCTCAGAAGGATACGGCGGCACTCAGTCTGCGCCAAATTCTTGGCATTCGCCCTGATACATACTACGCCAATGTTCATCTGGCAGCCACACCAAAGGGCAGTTTTATTACGGCAACAGTGGATGACCCTTCAAAGCTCTCATCTCTTGGGCTAAAGGGCGTCAAAAAGGGTGACCGTGTGGAGTTAATGAATCTCGGGAATGGAAAATGGAAAGCCAAACATCTTTTAACGAGAAATGAGGTGACATATTACGGGTCGCCGGAACTCGCGATGATGGATTTCACTCCACCCGATTACGGGTTGGTAGAGGTGGTGGTGGGGGGTGACCTTGCGATAGGTATTGGCGCACTTAGTGGTCACACTACATATCAGATTGGGGGTACAGTTTCCACGCCACTGGGGAGTAGCGAGGTGCATTTTCCTATCAGCGAATTGGAGTTTCCCCTGGATGTATTCATGGTTTCGCTGGAAGGCAGTATAGGGTTCGCAGAGAGATGGAAAGTGAGCGCAGGTGTGAAAAAGAACATCACTGATGATGCCGGGAAGATGAAGGACTCCGACTGGGGCGTTCCTTTTGAAGACCCCCCGGGCTCGGATTCGTGGTGGTGGTATGGTCCAGATTCTTTGGATATATACTCGGAAAGCGATGCCGACCTCGACGCATTAATCCTGGATATCAACCTTCGATACATGGTTCATAGGGGGTTTTTCGTAGGTCTTGGATATATTCACCAGAACTTTGACTATGAATGTAGCCTTATCAAACAATGGTCTCCCTCCGGCTTGAGTGGATACGATTACACCGGAACCGGCGATGTAGGCTTAACATATGAAGTCACATATAATATTCCATATATAGAAATTGTTTTCATGGGAAAGGCTACTGATACTTTCACTGTAGAAATGAGCCTTGGTTATTCTCCAATCGTTGATGTAGAAGATGAGGATCATCATCTTTTGCGATCCAAGGTTAACAAAGGCGATTGCGATGGAGATGCTATCTTGCTTTCTTTGGAAGGACGTTATGACCTTCCTAAGAATTGGTTCTTAACGCTTGGGGTTGATTACACAAAAATTGACGCAGATGGAACATCGAAAGCCTACTTTAGCGGTGTGTATGATCATACGATTGATCTGGAAATCGAGAGTGAGCAAATATCCTATGCCTTGAACATAGGATATGCGTTTTAAAAGAGCTATGATCTTTTCCCTTCGGCCCCCATGAGCTACCCGTGCCGTGCAACTCATATTCTACCCCGATGGAGGCTAAGGGGGACGTTCTTAACTATTTAACTTGATAATCTCAATTGGGTAGCTATTCGGTTTGCATGCCGAAAAAATCACGAATAGATGCCCGCCCGCCTCGCCCGCCTGCCATCGCCTGCTTGTCATCGCCCGAAAATCGCACGCAGCCATGGCAATGGCGGGCAGGCCTGAGCTCGCGACCCGCCTGCCATCGTCTGGCACTGCATACAGCCCAAACGCTGGCACCCGCCTGCCAACGCCTGAGACAGCATTGAGCTTATGTGCCGGCATCTCTGGCAATGGCGGGCAGGTGCGTGGCAATGGCGGGCAGGTGGCGGGCAGGCTCCGGGAGCCCTCCACCACATCATTGCCAGGGGCATTGAAAGAAGGTGAATATTCGGGCATCAGTACTGCGGTCACGGCGTCTTGACGGCAAAGAAAAAAAAACGACTGGCAGGATATGGACAAAGTACTGGGGATGTTTGGTGAGAATTTTGTGGAAAGTTTCCTTAAACTAACAATTTCAGTTCCGGCTGTCAGTAAATCAGCAATTCGAGGCGAGAAGCTGGCAACGGATAGAAAATATTCGCTGGCCGAGTAAACTTAAGTTAAAAAGTTAACTAGTGCCCATCCAGAAATGGATCTCACAACACTGGGCACTGGCGTCAGTTTCCAATTCAGAAATGAGCAATTTTTCGCAAGGTCAAGGAAATCAAGGGATTGCGCGGAGACGTACGTCGGTACGTCGCACAAGCGATCCCGCAGATTGACGCCGAGATTGCGAAAAAGGGCCATTTCTGGATGGAAACTA
>JAUWXF010000168.1 GCA_030616475.1 Desulfobacterales bacterium | reverse complement strand
GCGTTTGTGCGACCTGCTGCATCCTCTCAGAAAGCCTGCGGTAACCCCAAACACAACGCTGTAAGACTTCCTTACGGCTGTGGCGCTTGTAATAAAGAGGGAGGTTAACCTCAAAGAAAGAGATGCTGTCCGCGTCCTTGATAAGGTCGGCGCGGAGGTCGCCCCCGGTCTCGTGCCGGCAGACTAGCCAGTATACCTCGCTGGCCAGATCCTGTGGCACTCCACAATCTTTCATAATCTCCTTGAGAATTTCCGCACTGTTTCGAGCGTGGGCGGCCTTAAAGCGGTCATAGTCAGCAAAATCGGCTTGCTTTGCCTTGCGATCCTCAAGAGCTCGCTCGATATCGTGTCCCAGTGCGGCAACCTGAAGGGCATCATCAGCGTCGGGGTTGAGCCTCAATAGCCAGTCAAGGGTGTTTTCTGCGTGCCGGGCGTCTTCCGGAACGGATGAACCGGCCACAACCGCCCTGATCCTCCTCTTCGTGCACTCGATGCTATTTGTGCCCACGACACACAATCACTCTGCGAACAGTTTCTGCGTTCATCGTAGCGGCAATGACCAGCAGAGCCCAAAAAGGCTGGTTAAAGAGGGCACCTATAAAGATCAGGAACACCCGGACATCGCGGCCCATGCGCAGGCTCCTGCCGACAGTAATGCGGGCGCGCATGAGACTGTCGTGTTTGTCGGCGGTGTAGCTCAGCATGAACGAGCCGATAATCGCCAGAAAACCTATAAGGAGGACAATCCCATCAGCTCCCCCGCCACTGGCATGCCATGTTAGCCCGAACAACAGGAAGGCATCGGCATAGCGATCCAACACCGCGTCGAACCAACCGCCGAAATCGCTTTCACAGAACTTCAGTCGCGCGACCTCGCCGTCGCACCCGTCTATTATGGAGGCGAACTGGGCAAGCATGCCGCCAGTTAGCAGGGCGGGATAGCCGCCAAGGGCAAAAAGCCCTGCGGCAATGAGGGAACAGAGAAATGAGACCAGAGATATCTGGTCGGGCGTTACTGGTAGCCGGATGAGGTGACGGGAGATCCTCACCGATACCGGGCGGTTGATGTACCTGGAAACCGGGCCGTCGTTCGGCTTGTCCCGCATTTGGTCCAGCAGGGCGCGCTCCGCCCTCTTCAGGTCCTTTGGGTCATCAACGTCCAGCCAGAACCTGCCTCCGATGTCAAATACATTCACTTTGCCCTCAGCGGCCAGGGAGCGCACACCACCTGTCAGGCTGGTATCACCGTGTTTTGCCGCACTTTGTTCCAATGCCTCAAACAGCGCAGGGGTACAGAGAAAGATACCGGTATCAAAGCCGTTGAATGTCGCAAGGTCCTTGCCAATGTCACGCACCTTGCCGTTTTCCGACTTCACCCGGGTGACATCGTCCATGTTGATGAGCGAGTTTGTGGTGTCGGAGTCCACGGCGAGGGTGATCTCTCTGTCGGGTAGCGGCTTCCTGGCCAGATCGTGCAGGATGGCGGGATCGAATAGATGATCACCCATTAACAGGAGGAAGGGGCCGTCCAGGTGTTCCCTGGCCTTGAGCACTGATAGCCCATTGCCCAGTTCCCAGTCGTGGTTGATGATATGAGTGATTTTTATACCGCAGCGTCGGGCCAGGCCGTCCAGGAAATGGCGCAGACGGTCCCCCTGGTAGCCGCTGACTACGCAAAAATCGTCGATTTCTGCCTGCATGGCAGAGCGGATCACCCGCTCAATCAGGGGTACTCCAAGGACAGAGATGAGGGGTTTGCTATCACCTCTACGCCACAGCCTGCTCCCTTTGCCAGCGGCGATAATCAAGCATTTCATGCGGCTTCTTTTCCCGGGTTCTGTTGATAAAGGCCTCGGTCATCCGATAGGCTTCATCGTCTGTGTATTGCCGGGGCGGGTGTTTCATGAAATAGGCTGACGGCTCGTACAGGACGCCACCCTCACCCCGGTCCAGCGCCAGCTTGCCACAGCGGATGGCATCAATGACAATACCGGCGGAATTGGGGGAATCCTCCACTGAAAGACGCAACTCCAGGTTCATGGGCACGTCACCGAACAGCTTGCCCTCCATGCGAATAAAGCATACCTTGTTATCCTTTTGCCAGGCCACATAGTCGCTGGGCCCAATGTGGATATTTTCGTCGTCCAGCCGTTTGGCCGCAACCGACTGCACAGCCTCTGTTTTCGACTCTTTCTTGGAGATAAGGCGGATGTGATTCAGCATATTTAGGAAGTCGGTGTTGCCGCCGGTATTGAGCTGGTAGGTGCGCTCCAGCTTGACTCCCCTTTTCTTGAATAGATCGGTCAGGGTCCGATGGGTTATGGTGGCTCCGAGCTGGGCCTTGATGTCGTCGCCAATGACAGGGATGTTCTTCACCTCGAAACGTTTGGCCCAGAAAGGATCGCTGGCAATAAATACAGGCATGTTATTTACAAAGGCAACCCCTGCCTCCAGGGCGCATTCTACATAGAACCGGGTGGCCTTCTCAGATCCCACCGGAAGGTAGTTCAAGAGAATCTCTGTTCCCGATTCCTTGAGAACCCGGACAACTTCTCCCGTATCAGGTTCCGGCTCATCAGCCAGGACAAAGGTGTATTTGTCATCGTAGTCCCGCATATGTTCGGAGAAACCGTCTAGAATCCTCCCCATCCTCACAGTGGTGCCGATTTTCGGAACATCCTTGTAAAATACCGTGGTGCAATTGGGTTCAGCGAAGATGGCCTCCGCCACGTCCCTGCCAACTTTTCGCTTGTCGATGTCAAACGCTGATACCACCTCGATGTCGCAAGGTTTGTATCCGCCGATGTCCCAATGCATCAGACCTATGGCGTCTTCCATGTCCTTATACCTATAATAATTGATTCCCTGAACCAGTGAACTGGCGCAATTCCCGACCCCAACAATACCGATCCTAATGTTGTGCATCAGTTGTCAACCTCCCTTCTTCACATCATGAGATTCGCGTGGACTTCTCGACCACAACAGACGAACATGTTGCAAACACCTGTTGGCACAAACCAGCGCCATTCAGAGGACAACCACGCTGTTGCCGGAAGCTGCGGCCTAAACTGACAGCCATCCCAAATTGTATGTGCAGGACGGAGAGGGGCTCTCGAGAGGAGAGCCAGGGTTAACATTTGGAAAGCAATAACAGGTAATTAGCAATCCGTTAGGGCCATGGCCATCAATTGGCAGGCAGATCGCAACACTCCAAATACCGTATGGACCAATTCATTATCTGTTTCAAGCCTGTTTGTCAAGCCTCTACAACGGTTCTACTGCAAAAGTTGCCTTTCTTTGACACCGCGCGCGGGGCTACTTTTTTATGCTCGCTATCGTAGCTTAAGACCCGCGATTGCGTCTGATCTCCGTTCTTGTCAAACCCTGCAACCCATCCACACCTCCAACATCTTTCGGCAGAAGAAACGCCGTTGTAGTCACCCATGGAGCCTATCAACACCTCTGTCTCCTGGTCGCACCGCGGGCAACTGCGACCTGACTTTTTCCAATGTACCATCGGCTTTTCCTCCTTGCTCTGGGGCGGATATGCCCCAGACAGTAGCTGGTCGTTTTTTGGAAAGGGTAGGGTGCTCTGCTGAGGGCAGGAAATGCTATTTTTTTTGCGCCCTGTCGTAAATGACGCGAAGCCCCTCCAGGGTAAGATGTGGTTCAACTGCCTCAATGGTCTCTGCGACCTCTGCCATAAGTTCGGCCAGACCACCCGTGGCAATAACTTTCGGCTTTTGAGCCATCTCCTTTTTGATACGTTTTACGATCCCATCTACAAGACCTGCACAACCATAGATGATACCTGCGTTCATGCTGCTGATGGTATCCTTTGCAATCACGCACTTTGGTCTCACAAATATTTCCACCCGCGGGAGCTTAGAAGCCTTTTGAAAGAGGGCTTCCGAAGAGATCAAGATACCGGGGCTGATAGCGCCACCCAGGTAGGCGCCTTCATCTGAGATGCAATCGAATGTGGTGGCAGTGCCAAAGTCAACAACAATTAGGCTCGTGCGGTATTTGTGAAAGGCTGCAACAGCATTCACGATCCGGTCTGCTCCCACCTCCTTCGGATTATCGTAGAGTATGGGCATGTCTGTAAATGTAGTAGCATCGACCAACAGCGGCTCGTGATGAAGGTATTTCGCGCAAAAACTGTTCAGGATGTTTACCATGGGAGGCACCACGCATGAGATGATAGTCCCGGTGACGGCTTCCACCTTTGCCCCCTCACTCGAAAACAGATTCTTGATCAGCAGGTGGAATTCGTCCTCGGTCGCATCCTTTTCGGTTCGTAGGCGCCAATGATGGATGAGGCGGTCACCATCATAGACTCCGATCACAGTGTTGGTGTTCCCTATATCAATAGCCAGCAACATTCTCGAACTTAGTTCGCTTCGCTCACAATTGGAATAATTCCATTATTCCCTGATCGAACTTGCAATAGCCCCAATAAATATCTATAACTTCAATAGGTTGTAGAATTTCCGAGGCGTTAATTAAGCACCTTTACGGTAAATACTTCTGGCTTCGCCTCCACCAGCGTGGTGTTCAGAGGCGGTTTGATAACCGCACGGCGCACATATGTGCCCGGTTTTAATCCCTCCAGGTCTACGTAAACCTGTATCCCATTGTCCTGGGCCAGCTTTTTTAATGTATTCAACGGGCCTCTAATTAAGATCTCAATGCGATCAGGCGTGATCACGTACCTGTAATTGTTACCTGTGGCCTGAATAGCCACATCCAGCCATTTTTCAATTATCTTTTCCTTGACTACAATTTCGACTTCAACCAGGCTATCGCCTATTGCCTGAACATGGGGATTATGGTTCAGATTCAAGGCCACCTTCTTCTTGATTGTCTCGGTTAATCCTCCCACATCAACGGGTGTGGTGCGCACAGCCGAAATCTTATCCAGCACACTCATGGGTCCGGTAAGCCGGACCATAGAAGGGGCTGCCACCACACGGGATATGATGTAGCCCGGGGCTGGGTCTTTGTTCAAATCGGCAACAATAGGGACAATCTTTTCCATCCGCTTCTCAATAGTTATTCTGAAGGAGGCCGGATCAATTTCAAGGACCGATACCCTCCGTGGGACCTTGATCATCTCAGAGGATATCTTGATGTATAACGGCCCGGGTTTGGCCGTAGACAGGTCAATCTTGTAAGATAGTTGCGAGTCTTTGAAAGCCTTAAGCACCTTCGAAGGCCCCTTTAGACGGGCCTCGAGTACAGGGATATTGCTGACAGCGATCAGGTCATGTGCGATATGCTCGAATCTCACAGGAATGGCCAGTGTGACCTCCTCCTGCTCTTCATAAAACAGTAGGCCCACTATAAGTAAAAGGACAAGCGTAGCAAGAATTAAAAGGACAGACTTATAGGAGAGCCTTACGGGCGCATTAGTGGTCATTGGTCATTAGTCACTGGTCATTGGTCATTAGTCACTGGTCATTGGTCATTGGATATTTGGGCACCCTTCATTTTCGCCATAAAGTAGTTTACACTTTTTTTCACCACTCCAGGTTTGGGGTTTCAGGTTTCAGGTTTCAGATCTAGCGTTTCTCGCTCCTGACACCTGACACCTGACACCAAAAAGTACGAACAAAAGAATTTATCTCTTGGCGCCCGCATTCTTGAAAAGTGTAAACCGAGGAATGAAGGATGCCGATATTTGTTATTTGGATATTGGATATTTGTTATTGGTTATTTATCACTCGTTCCTGAGTTCTTGATGGCATCTACCAGTTTCAGGGTCTCTCTGGTTCGTTCCACATCGTGGACGCGTACTATGTGCGCTCCATTCAAGGCAGCGGCTGCCACTGCAGCCTGTGTTCCCGCCTCGCGACGTTCGTCCCCGGGACCCAAAAGCTTTGATATGAAAGACTTGCGAGACAGGCCGATCAGAACAGGAACTCCAAGGGGCTGTAATGCCCGAAGATCTTTGATAAGGCGCAAATTATGGGTGACCGTCTTACCAAAACCGATTCCCGGATCTACGATGATCTTGTCGCGGTCAATGCCCGCCTCTTCAGCTCTGTGAATGACATCAGCCAAAAAGCTTTTGACCTCCCCAACCACATCTTGATACTGCGGATTGACCTGCATGGTTTTGGGGGAGCCTTGCATATGCATCAACACGACCGGTACATCTCTATCAGCAACCAGATCCGCCATGGCCGGATCGAGCATGAGCGCTCCTATGTCATTGACCATAACTGCCCCTGCTTCAAGGGCCTGTCTTGCCACCTGGGCCCTGGTGGTATCAATCGATATGGGAACGGAAAGACGACGGGCGAGCTCTTCAATGATCGGGACCACCCGTCGAATCTCTTCCTTTGCAAGCACCGGCCCTGAAAAGGGGCGCGATGATTCCCCTCCTATGTCAATGATATCAGCCCCGGCTGCGGCCAGCGCCTCCCCGTGGGCTACCGCATCCTCCTTGTCAAAATAAAGACCTCCGTCTGAAAATGAATCGGGCGTTACATTTAAGATGCCCATCATTAAAGTACGAGGTCCCAAGTTCAGCAAGTAGGAGCCGCATCGAAGCTCAAACACGGTTTGCCCATTCATATTTAGTACTTGACCGAAAACCTGGGGTTTTCGGTCAAAAATTCGAAATCCGAATTTCGAAATCCGAAACAATGACAAAAATAAGAATGCTCCAATGACAAAAACAATGAAATTTCAACAAGTTCGTTTTGGTCATTTTGTCATTTGGTATTC
>JAUWXF010000352.1 GCA_030616475.1 Desulfobacterales bacterium | reverse complement strand
CCGCTGCTGAGGGCCGCTTCGGCCGGGGAGTCGCCAGGGTAGGCACCTCCAAATGGCAGCGTAAAGCCATTGACGTCGGCGTCGATCGCTTCGGCCCGGGCGTAGCAATGGCAGGACCTGAGTACGAAGAAGGTTTCGGACCCTACCAGGCTGTCATCGCCGCCGTCACCCCACCCGAACGTTACGCAACCGGGGATCCCCGCAATCTCAAACGTGTCGAGGCCTACTCCAAGCCCCTCCATGAAAAAAAGGTCCGCGGCTAATGGACTGGTTCTCCGACAACTGGCAGTGGGTCCTCCTTTTCTTCTACGTTGCCGAGAAGATCGTCAAGGTTACCCCTGCAGTCTGGGATGATATCCTGGTGGACGGCATCAGGGCCCTGGCCACCTCAATCTACAATGCCCTTAAAAAGTCTTAACTGAGGATCTACAATGGCTGAATTCATCCGCTCCACCATCATCGACGCCCACACCATGGCCACCGAGGTCTTCACCGAGGATCTCCCCATCAACCCCATCAGCCACCTGGTGCTTACTATCGAAGGCACCAACGAAGAAGCCACCGAGGTCACCATAGCCCAGATCCTTGCCTTCATCAACCTGATCACCGTCCGACATACCGGCATCCAAGTCATCAACCTTCAGTCCGAGGACCTGGCCCTGCTCAACCTCTACCTTTTCGGATCCGGCGGCATCGCCCTTGCCCCCGATGCCACCGATACCCAACACATGGCCTATAGCCTTATCATCCCCTTCGGCCGCAAATTGTGGGACCCAGAAGAATGCTTCCCGGCCACCCGCAAAGGTGAGTTCCAGATCACCCTTGATACTGTCGTTCCGGACACCACCTTCGTAAACGCTGTTCTCTCGCTCTCTGCCATCCAACTACCCGAAGCCACTCCTGCCCGCCACCTGGTCTCTACCCTGTTCTCTATTACCGACCCGGGCGCCGCTGGCGAACAGGATATCGACCTTCCCATCGGCAACGACATCCTGGCAGTCCTCATCCGCCTTGCCGCCTTCCCCGGCGCCGCCGAATTTCTCTTTGGATTGAAAAAGTCGATAATTTATTGAGCTAGTACAACATTCCACTATCTTGGAGTAAGGGTTTTAGCTTGCTGTTTTTAAATTGTAAATTTATTAAATAAGCGGAATTCTTAAAAAAGGGAGGTATAAT
>JAUWXF010000156.1 GCA_030616475.1 Desulfobacterales bacterium | reverse complement strand
TTCGGACCCGCCTGCCATCGCCACGTACTTCGTGCAGCTTACATGCTAGCATCTCTGGCAATGGCGGGCAGGTTTCGAGTTTCGATATTCGGATTTTGCCTGAACATGACTTTTCGTTCAGGCACTACCTAGATTGCCGCCGGTGAGAAAGGGCGACAGGGGGGCGCAGGGGGGATGGCCGTTTATTATGCCGTGTCCGATTGAAAGAAGGTCTTTTGGATTCCTGTCACCGGTTCTTTTTCGGATGTCCAAAACGATCTCGTAGGGTTTTGACAAAGGCCCTATCCGCTGAAGTCGAGAGCATCTCCAACGGAGAATACCCCCGCTTCGAGGCCAGAAAAAAAGTGATCAAAAGGGCCACGCCGGTAATAACAAAGTTCGGCCACGCATTAATTGCCCATTGGCCCTGCCGGGTAATCTCCCATGCATTCGAAAATGGGAGGAGGTATGGAATCGGCCACTGGTAACCATCCGGTCCCATCGCCCCGACGACGTCCCCCAACAGATGTAAATGAAAACTCAGAAAGGCAAGACCAGTCGCCAGCCACTTCTTCTTGGCTATGACAAATACCACTACCGCTACGAACAAAGCAAAACCCAGATTATGGGTGAGAACATGGTGGTATTTTGACCACCACAATAGTGGATGGTCAGACCCTTGGGTGAGCTTCTCGGCGATGATGCCGACACTGTCGATGTCAGGAATGATACCCGATACGGTGACTGCTGCTCGCTCCCTGCGATTCAAGTCACCGGTGTTGGCGACGACCCACCCCACGAAAAAATGGGTAACCGTATGCATCCTGTTGCACCTTTATATCTGCGGTAACCGTTCACGGGATGGCGTGTTTCTTGGAACGTTTTGGCGGAAACCCTTCGTTTTTCCGTGACTTAGCAAAGGGGGAAACCGCAGCCACCGACCTGCCCGCCATCGCAAGCCGCTCAGGCGAGGCGGGCGTGAGTGAAACGAAGGTGGAATGCGGAGGGGGTCAGCCTAAGGCGGACTAAGTCACTGGAAAAACCAGAGTTGGAGACATCGGAGTGTAAAGAAGCATGCCATCCTGTGAACGGTTACAGAAAGCAGGATCTCGTTAAAGTCGTGGACAGAAAAAGGCGACCTGCTGTGAATGAACAGAACATTGCCACTCCCGTCCATACCTATGGCGGCAATGCTGAAAATTTTGTTACTTTGTCTCCACACGTTTTCCTGTCTGATGCTGATCATACGGTAGTTCTGAACCACAGTATCGTATTTCTTCATAAGGCTTTTCCAGTTCTTGTGAACGTGGCGATCAACAATCTGTACCTCAGGGGCAGAGGAATCAACGGGATTAAAGACCATGAATGCTCCAAAAGTTCGATTGATATGAGCGTTGTTGACGTGGTTAAAATTCTTCATGTATCCGGTGCTTCTATTGGTATCTGTATCCAGGTACATGCTGGCATTGATCGCCGCAAGAAGGCCAAATTTGTTGGTCCACTGTTTTGCTGTTCTCGGATAATTATCATGTTCAGAGGCTGACAATAGTCTAAAGGAATAAAACCTGGGATCAATTTTGAGAATAATGATTTTGTAGTCACAGATTTCGGATTTTTTTGATGAATCGAATCTTCCAAGATATAGCCCCTTGTCAAGTTACTGCCACGCTTTGGATCTGCCTCCGAAATGGTTGCCAGGTATGTTGTCAATTTCATCAATGATGTGTCTGGCGTCATTGATCTCGGAAGGCTGTGGGTAGGCCCAAGATTGCAAGAACAGTAGCGGGAGATACATGGCAAGTATAAACCATTTGCGATTCATTCTAATGCCCCAAATCTACAGCTGATTAACCTTGCGTCTTCCTTCTAAAATAGTCATAAATTAAGGGAAACACTTCTACTGCCATTCACATTCGGGCAGAAAATGAAAATTGTGCTAAATCTTTGTTCTATTTCCGATTCATAACCACAAATTAGTCCAAAACAACCATAACGCGACATTTCTTCAAGAAGATAAGATTTTCAGAATCGCTTCGGGTTTTGGCTGCATCAGCATTGCTAATGACAAAATCGGACTGCCCCGGTCCTTCGGTCCTCAGAGCTTTAACCGTAAGAGGCTCATTTGTTACTCTTGGATTAGTTTGAGAGGCAGTCAGGTCCTTGGCATACCCGGCCATACCCTGCTGAACGGCAAATTCTCGACTCACATAGGCCGAGCCGTAAACTTCCCGCCCATTCTCATCATTGATCTTAAGCGACATGGCAGGGCGGGCGTTCAAACCCCGAGCATCTACCACTAAGCCAGTATAGATGGTGGGTGCCTGAGCTTTGGGAGGTCTGGGGGGTACGACCTTGATTTCCGGCACCTGCTTGATGTCCCTGGGGAGCATGAGCTGAGCAAATCCCCCATGGAGGTCCATAGCTATAGTTACCTCTACCGTCCCGTCTGAAAGAAATTCTCTCTTGACGATTCGAGCCTCCTTGACCATGCCGCGCACCTGTGACTGGATCACGTCACTCTCAACCATGGAGTCTCTCACCATGGTTGTCGAGTCGATCCTCACGCCCTTGGTTGCCTCAAGCAAATTGCGGTAAGCATACAACAGAGCTTCTCTGGGGGGCAGGGGTTGCATTTGAGAGCCTCTAAAGTACTTTGGTGATCCAATCCCCGTTGCCGTGATGATCCCCGTGGACCAGTTGATGCTCCCATGGACCCCAATCGGCTCCACAAGCTCGTTGGATTCTTGTACAAGGCCTTCTGTTGCCGGAAAGAGAAGCGTCGTGGCAACAGCAGCAAAGACGACCAGTCTTCCTATTCTCATGGCATCTTCCTTCTTGATTGGAAAATCGTCATCTGATTAGAGGTTACCTCCTCTCGCCTGTCAAAGGTCAATAATGAAAAACTATACCAATGTAGCTCTTGCAATCCTGGCATCCTACACCACAAAGGCCCGGGCCACTTGTTCCGCATTTGATCATTGAAGGAGAGTGTAATATCTAATGGATATCATAAGATTTGTCAAGCTCTTGGGCCAAGTATTGGTGAGCAAATACTCTGGAAGGCGTAAGCCCTGAACGTTGGTAGGGTAACGCACGTTCGGGTTAGCTCAAAAGCACCAAAAACCAGATTCGAAATATTGGGTAAGCAAGTTCCAATTATCGTGAAGGTATTGCCTTAAAATGCATTTTATGCTAATCATTATAACCTAAAATGCATTTTGTTGGGGACAACACATGATTTACTTGATTAATACATTCAATCCTCACTGGGAGGCGGGAAATCTTTCTGAATGGACGTGGCCAAAAAGGCGTGTCTTTGAGTATATGGTAAAACTGTTGGATGGCCCACTGTCACTAGGCATTGGAGGCTTGAGGCGAATAGGAAAGACAACCCTTCTCAAACAACTGGTGGGGCAACTATCTGAAAGTAAGGCCTCGCCTAAAAGGATATGCTACTTCCAGTTCGACCGAGATCTTGTCGTGAAGCACGACAACATCCTGGAAAGAGTACTGGATACCTATCTCTTGGATTTTCTGAATGAGTCTATCGGGCGTATAAGGAAAAAGACATATGTTCTCTTAGATGAAATTCAGCTTATTCCTCTCTGGTCTGAAATAGTCAAGCGGTACATGGACAGAGATCCTGCCATTACTTTTGTGGTTTGTGGCTCATCCTCTCTGCTACTGGAAGCAGAATCATCAGAAAGCCTGGCCGGAAGGCTTGACATGATCCGGCTATCTCCACCTGATTTTCGAGACTATATGATTGTCAATGGACTCGAACCACCCCCGGAGTTTGGAATTGGTCCGGAATTACGGAGGATTCCCACTGAATTTCTTTTGTATTATGGAGCAAACCAGGCTCGTCTCGCCAGAGCGTATCTTGACTATTTGAGATGGGGTGGCTTTCCACAGTTAAAGGATCTCGATGACGAGGAATCGAGACGTCGCTACATCAAAGAAGTGGTTGTGGAAAAGATCTTGAGATACGATCTTCCTGCCCGTTTTAGGGGTGAAAGTCCACTTGTCCTCGAAAGGCTTTATGAAATCTACGCCAGCGAATATGGACAAATAGTTGAGTACAACACGCTGGCCAGGGACATAGGCGTTTCCGTAGGCAGGTTAAAGAGGCTGTCTGAGGCATTGATAGCCGGCTATCTTGTGCAATACTGTTTTAACCACACGCGAACTAAGAGAAAGGCTGGCAGGACGGGAAAGAAAGTGTACCTGAGCACCCCCTCCCTTGCAGGATACCGATACGGACCTTTGGACAGATTTCCCGAAATTCTAGGAAGGGTCGTAGAAAATGATGTTTATCTTCGACTGCGGGAAAAGGACAAAGGCTTGTCGTTCTGGAGAGTCGGAAGGCAGGAAATCGATTTCATGTTTCACGTGGGAGATGTCGTCTTTCCTGTGGAGTGTAAGACCGGACGATTGAGATCCAAAGACAGCCGATTGATCCGATCCATAGCGCAAAAATGGGGGGCGCCTTTTTCAGTGATGGTCACATCCAATACCCTTGATTTTTCAGATCCATCGATCCTGAAGGTGCCGGCTTTCCTGCTGTGAGGGTGGGTTGGTTCTGACGTCGCACAATTACGCGTAGCTGGCCGTTTTTGATTATGATAGATTGCAAGATAAGGTTTATTGGCATCCTTCATTTTCGCCATAAAGTAGTTTACACTTTTTTTCACCACCCCAGGTTTCAGTGTTCAGGTTTCAGGTCTCGCGTTTGTCGCTCCTGACACCTGACACCTGACACCAAAAAGTAGGAACAAAAGAACTTATCTCTTGGCTCCCGCATCCTTGATAAGTGTAAACCAAGGAATGAAGGATGCCTCGTGTACACACAAATGTTAGACGGATTCCCGAATAACGAATAACAAATAACGGCTACATTCCGTCTCTTTGTTCCTGACGGCCCTTCTCCACCAGCCCGGCCAAATGGTCTTTTAATTCCTCTAAGCCCTCACCCGTGATGGCTGAAATGACCCATACGTCGGGATTCAATGGCTCAAGGGCATTGCGAAGTCTTTCTGCCACAGCCCGGGTACCGGGTTTGTCTACCTTATTTAATACGATCACCTGAGTTTTTTGGCCAAGGGATGGGCTGAACAGCCGGAGTTCCTGATTGACCGTGTGATACGGGCTAAGGGGGGCTTCCAATGGAACGGCGGAAAGATCGATCAGGTGAAGCAAAAACCGGCTCCTCTCCACGTGCCTGAGAAACCTGGTTCCAAGACCCACCCCGCGGTGGGCACCTTCAATCAGTCCCGGGATATCGGCTATGACAAACGGGTCGGTTTCTTGAGACTCAACCGCGCCGAGGGTGGGTGTTAACGTTGTAAAGGGGTATTTGGCAACCTTGGGACGTGCAGAGGAAAGTTTCGACACCAGGGTAGACTTGCCCGCATTGGGTAGTCCTGTGATGCCAACATCGGCCAGGAGTTTTAGCTCAAGTTTCAAAGAAAGGGTCTGACCGGGTTCACCTTTTTGCGCATATCGGGGTGCTCGGTTCCTTTTGGATACAAAATGTTGATTTCCAAGGCCACCCCGGCCACCACGAGCCGCCAAAAAAGATTCGCCGCTTCGCACAAACTCCTTGAGTAAGCTTCCGGTTTCGGCCTCCTTGATTAAGGTGCCGGGAGGGACGAAGATGATCAGGTCCTTACCGCTCTTTCCTGACTGATTCTTCCCTCGACCGTGTTTCCCTCGTTCAGCCCTGAAATGCTTTTTGAAATTGAAGCTGTAAAGGGTGTGCATTCGGGATGTGATTTCGAAAAGTACATCACCGCCCTTGCCGCCATCTCCACCGTTTGGGCCCCCTTTAGGGACGTATTTCTCGCGTCTAAAACTCACACAGCCATTGCCGCCATCCCCGGATCGAACGGTGATCAGGGCTTCATCAATAAATTTCATAAAATCGCTTCGCGATTTTATAGGGGATAAACACTGACCCTTTTTCTGGATCGTCCCATACGTTCAAAGGTGACGACTCCATCGACTTTGGCAAAGAGTGTGTAATCCCTCCCCATGCCTACATTCCTGCCGGGATGCATCTTCGTTCCAAGCTGTCGCACCAGTATATTACCTACTGAAACGTTGTGCCCGCCGAAACGCTTCACGCCACGCCTCTGGCCGGCGCTGTCACGGCCGTTTCGTGAACTCCCGCCTGCTTTCTTGTGTGCCATATTTGCTCCCTAACCCGGACAAGCCCGCCCGGCATTCGCCTGAGGCGTAGCCGATGGCGGACGGGCCGGAAAATCCGAAGCTCGAAATCCGAACTACGAAACAAATCCGTACTGTTCTCAAGGCGTGAGCTGCAAATCCGAATTTCCGAATGTTCAAAACAATTCTCTCTAGGTACTTCAGCTCACTTCAGTTTGTTTAGTCCGCCTACGGCGGATTTTGGTCATTTGAATTTCTGTCATTCGATATTGTTTCGTATTTCGATATTCGTATTTCGAATTTTATTTTCTGCCAGAAAAAACACGAATTCTATTATAAACGGACTAAAGGCTTCTCTATGTCATTTGAATGCTATCGATCTTAAGTGCCGTGTACTGCTGCCGATGGCCGCGCTTTCTCCGATAACGCTTCCGCCGTTTGTACTTGAAAACAATGACCTTTTTGGCCTTTCCCTGTTCTACAATATGACCTGTCACAGCCACATCAGCAAGTGTCGGCTGACCGACCTTGACCGTCTTGCCATTGGAAAACATGAGTACACGGTCAAAGGAGACGGGCGCGCCTATCTCACCCGGGATCTTTTCAACCCTTAGCATTTCTCCTTCCGAGACTTTGTATTGTTTGCCCCCAGTGGATATTACAGCGTACATGTTAGTAACCTTCCCCAACCCGGACAAGCCGGAAAATACGAAATTCGAATACCCGCCTGCCAACGCCTGAGACAGCATTCACCTTATGTGCCGGCACCCGCCTGCCAGCGCCACATACAGCGGGCAGGTCAAATGCTAGCATCTCTGGCAATGGCGGGCAGGTCGAAATTCGAAACAATGACCGAATCTCTAAAGCTCAAATGACCGAAACATAAGAAATCGTATTCCACGAAAAACCGCGCTGTTTTGAACATTTGGAAATTCGAGTTTTGAATTTGCCCGCCCTGGCGCTTCGGCTTATTATAAGCTACCAAGCCAGTAATTCAGGTCTGGGCCAGGGTTTCGGATTTCGACATTCGATATTCGGATTTATTTTCTGCCGGAAAAAACACGAATTCTAGAACTAAGGAACTACGCATTTTTCAAATCGAATTTGAAAAAAGAGGCTCTTTCAGAGCAGTTAAAACTCAAAAATCCGAAATCCGAATATCGAAACAAATCCGAATATCAAATGTCCAAATGTTCTAAACATTACAGATTCAGGAATTCCTGGTATTTAGTTAGTATGCCAACGCGTCAATCCTTCAATTTCTCAATTTCTTTGTTTTGAATTTCGAATTTTTGTCATTCGATATTGTTTCGGATTTCGGATTTCGATATTCGAATTTTAATTGCATATGAATACAAAACCTTACGTCACATAGACAATCTTTTGTCGA
>JAUWXF010000129.1 GCA_030616475.1 Desulfobacterales bacterium | reverse complement strand
TCAGGGCACATGTAGGTTTCAGGTGTCAGTGTTCAAGTGTCAGGAAAGAGAAACGCAAAAACTGAAACCTGACACCCGACACCTGACACCTGGTTTCTGACACCTGACACCTGACACCTCAATCCTCGGGTATGGGCCAGCCTTGAGGGAGGGGTTCATCGTTGTCACTGCGTTCTCCCCTGAAACCCGAAACCTGAAACCTGAAACCTGTGGAATATATATCTTTTTATAGATTCTCAAAATTAACAAAAGTCTATCCCTATTAAGCGAATGATAAGAGATAAAGCATGAAAAAGGACCTTTTAACGCTCAGGGATCTAAATGCTGATGATTGTGAGGCGCTGTTTAAGCGGTCGTTCGAGCTGAAAGAGCGACATGCCTCCGGCATTGCCGATAGGACTTTTCAGGGTAAGACCCTGGGGCTTATCTTTGATAAGCCGTCTACCCGAACCAGGGTCTCCTTTGAGGCAGCTATGGCCCAGCTTGGCGGGACCTCCCTTTTCTTGAATGCTCAGGACACTCAGTTGATACGAAATGAGCCCATTGACGATACAGGCCGGGTGCTTTCAAGATATCTGGATGGCGTGGTGGTACGGACCTATTCTCAGAATCTACTCGAAGAGCTTGCAGCGGCAGCGTCGATTCCTGTCATCAATGGCCTGACCGATCTCTATCATCCCTGTCAGGTCTTGAGCGACCTTATGACGATATTGGAAAAAAGGGGGAAGCTAAAAGGCCTCAAGATTGTTTGGGTTGGGGACGGAAACAATGTGGCTCATTCCTGGCTGAACGCAGCGGCCATTTTGCCGCTGGACCTGGTGGTCGCTTGTCCCGAGGGCTATCAGCCCGACGAGACCATTCTGGCCGCTGCTGTAAAGGATACGAAAGGTAGAATCGTTGTACTTTCTGATCCTGAAGAAGCGGTTCGCGATGCGGATGTTATTTATACGGATGTTTGGGCCAGTATGGGCCACGAGAGTGAACACGGGCTGCGAAAGAAGATCTTTAAACCCTACCAGGTGAGCCAGGGTCTCTTGGCCATGGCCAAGCAGGACGTGATGGTCATGCACTGTTTGCCTGCCCACAGGGGCGAGGAGATCGCCGCCGATGTGCTGGTGGGAGCCCATTCGGTCGTGTGGGATCAGGCAGAAAACAAGCTCCACATGCATAAAGCGATATTGGAAAGATTTATTAGTCATTAGTCACTGGTCATTGGTCATTAGTGTCGATGCCCAGTGACGATTGATGATTGATCCGTTGAAAGTGAGCTAAAGTGTCTAAAGTGCCTAAAGTGAGCTAAAGTTGAGGACTTGAAGAAACTTGTTTTGAACTTCGTTTTGGCTCTTTTAACTTTAGTTAACTTTAGTTAACTTTAGTTCACTTTAGGCACTTGGTTATAATGACTAATGACAAGAGAGATTAAAAAGATCGTCCTGGCCTATTCAGGAGGCCTTGATACATCCGTTATCCTTAAGTGGTTGATCGAGACCTACGATTGTCCGGTGATTGCCTTTGTGGCTGATATTGGCCAGGGAGAAGAGCTGGATAGTGTGAGTGAGAAGGCCCTGGATACAGGTGCCGCGAAAGTCGTTATAGAGGACCTGAAAGAGGACTTTGTACGAGACTATGTATTTCCGGCCTTTCGCGCAAATGCCATATATGAAGGCCACTATCTACTGGGGACCTCCCTGGCACGTCCCATTATTGCCAAACGCCAGATTGAGGTGGCGCATACAGAGGGTGCGGATGGGGTCAGTCATGGAGCCACCGGCAAGGGGAATGACCAGGTGCGATTTGAGCTGGCCTACCAGGCCCTGGCTCCTGGATTGAAGATTATTGCGCCCTGGCGAGTGTGGCACTTGAGTTCGCGTCAGTCGCTTATGGATTATGCCAAAGCGCACGGTATTCGAGTGGCTGCAACCCAGGAAAAGCCTTACAGCATGGATCGAAACATGCTTCATGTGAGCTATGAGGGGGGAATACTCGAAGATCCGTGGGAAAGTCCCCCGGAGACGATGTTCACAATGTCCGTGTCTCCCCTAAAAGCACCTGACAGGCCGGAAGTTGTAGAGGTTTCGTTCGAGCAAGGAGACCCTGTAGCCGTCAATGGCGAAAGGCTTTCTCCTGCTGAACTCCTTGCCGGGCTGAATGCGCTTGGAGGCCGAAACGGGATAGGGCGGGTCGATCTGGTGGAAAACCGGTTTGTGGGGATAAAGTCTAGGGGAGTGTATGAAACCCCGGGAGGTACTATCCTGAGGGTAGCTCATATGGCAATCGAGTCGATAACCATGGACCGCGAGGTAATGCATCTTCGGGATTCATTGGTTCCCAAATACGCCGAACTAGTCTACTACGGGTTCTGGTTCTCACCGGAGATGAAGGTATTGCAGGCCATGATAGATGAAACCCAGGAGACGGTTTCAGGCACGGTTCGGCTGGAGCTTTACAAGGGAAACTGCCGTGTTTTGGGCCGCAAATCGGACACGTCCCTCTACAGGCGTGATTTTGCTACATTTGAAGCAGACCAGGTCTATCATCAGCAGGACGCAGAAGGCTTTATCCGCCTTAATGCCCTGAGGCTCCGGATTCAGGCCCTGGTGAAGCAAGGGAAAGTGCCTAAAGTGAACTAAAGTGAGCTAAAGTGCCTAAAGTTGAAGAGTGGAGAGTGACAAATTAACTTCGATTAGGCGCTTAGTTCTGAAATTCGTGTTTTTTCTGGCAGAACATTTTTTGCAATACTCTGTCGTTCGTAACAAACAAATTCAGGGATTGGGGAATTGAGGAATTGGAAAAAAGTGGCGGCATTCAATTCATGAATTCCTAAATTCACTCAATCGTCAATCGTCAATCATCAATCATCAATTAACCAACGAGGTGTCCCTTGTCCGAAAAGCCATGGGATGGCAGATTTGCTGAAAAAACAGATCGAATTGTGGAATCTTTTACGTCTTCGGTCGCCTTTGACAGGCGCCTCTACCTTTATGATATCAAGGGTAGTATAGCCCACTGCCGGATGCTGGCCAAACAGTCGATCATTAGCGACGAAGATGCATCCCAAATTGTGGAAGGGCTTGGCAGGATTGCCCGGGATATTGAGCACGGCAACTTTGAGCTGGATGAGTCGTTGGAAGATATTCATATGAACATCGAGGCCCGACTTATTGGTGAAGTCGGCAGGGTCGCACAGAAACTTCACACCGCGAGAAGCCGCAACGATCAGGTAGTGCTGGATATTCGGTTGTATCTGCGTGACGAAGTGGCAAATATACTCAATAGCCTTACAGGGTTGCGCCAGGCCCTTGTGGCCCTTGCAAAGAGGCATATTGATGTCATCATGCCGGGATATACGCACCTTCAGCCGGCTCAGCCAGTGCTTTTTTCCCACCACCTCATGGCCTATTATGAGATGTTTAAAAGGGACAGGGCCCGGTTCAAGGAGGCGCTCAAGCGGATCAATGTGATGCCGCTTGGCAGTGCAGCCTTGGCCGGAACAACATATCCGATCGACGTAGGATACACCGCCAAGCTGCTCAAGTTTCCTGAGGTTTTTGCCAACAGCCTGGACGCTGTGAGTAGTCGGGACTTTATAATGGAGTTTCTGGCTGCAGCCAGCATCTGCATGGTTCATATGAGTCGCCTTTCAGAAGAGTTGATCCTGTGGTCCTCTGCTGAATTCGGATTTGTGGAAATACCCGATGCCTTTGCCACAGGGAGTAGTATTATGCCCCAGAAGAAGAATCCGGATGTACCGGAGTTGGTCCGGGGCAAGGCAGGACGGGTATTTGGAAACCTAATGGCGCTGCTCACCCTGATGAAGGGACTTCCCCTCAGCTACAACCGGGATATGCAGGAAGACAAGGAGGCCCTCTTTGACACAGTCGACACCCTTAAAGTATGTATTGAGGTGTATGAAAAACTCCTTCCAAGGTTGAAAGTAAACCGGATGGCTATGGAGAAAGCAGCTTCAAGTGGCTTTTTGAATGCTACAGACATGGCTGACTATCTGGTAACCAAGGGCATGGCCTTTCGAGATGCACACCGTTGCGTAGGGGAAGTCGTACGGTACGCAATGGATCAAAACAAAGAACTGCAAGATCTTTCCCTGGGTGACCTGAAGAAGTTTTCCAAGGCATTTGAAGAAGATATCTTTGAAATTCTGACATTGCAACAGATGGTTAGCAGGCGTGTGTCTCCAGGTGGTACAGCTAAGGAGAACGTGGTAAACGCCATCAATGAGGCACAGGAGGCCCTTAAGCTTGAGGTGGCTGAAGATAAATCTCATAAGAGGAAAAGGAAGACCACAAGTTAGGTTTCTTTTTCTAATTTGCCTGGGACTTGTGATTCTGTGCTTGGCATGCGGCAAAAAGGCCCCTCCTGTAGCACCTCGAGCCACTATTCCCCCTGCGGTAAAAGACCTCAAGGCAGAAGTCATCGGGGACAAAGTGCGATTGACCTGGTCAGTACCGAAGAAGGGCAATAAAGTGTTTGACGGGTTGGGACACTTTGGGGTTTACAGGTGCAAGTCGCATAGCTCAGTGGAAATGTGCCCGGGATGTCCGATACCTTTTGAACACTTCCTCGATATCAAACTCGATGACCCCAAGCCTGCACGGGTGGAAGGGGATCGTATTATCTGCTACGATATCATAGAGGCTGACCATCGCTACGCTTACAAGGTTGTGGTCTATCATAAGAGCGGCGGAGTGAGTGAGGATTCCAACGTTGTGCGAATAACGATTGATGATTGATGATTGATGATTGATGATTGACAAATGACTGTGGAGAAGTGAGCTAAAGTTGATGTAATCATTAGCAATTCAGGAATTACGAATTTGGGGACTGAAGGAACTGCGTCTGATTTTAATCCCTCAATTCCTCAATTCCTCAATTCCTCAATTCCTCAATTCCTGAATCCCTTAATCCTTTTTAACTTTAGGCACTTTAGTTCACTTTAGCTCACTTTGGTCTACGACTAAGGAATAACTAACCCCATGCATCACTTTCACTACCGTGATAACCATATGTTTTGTGAGGATGTTCCTGTCCTGGAGATCGCGGAAAATGTGGGAACCCCCTTTTACCTGTACAGCCATGCTACACTCCGGCGCCATTTTCTTACCTTTCAAAATGCCTTTGAGGGTGTGCCCCATCTGATCTGCTTTTCTGCCAAGTCCAATTCCAACCTGGCCGTGCTGAGACTCTTTGCCAGCCTTGGAGGTGGCCTGGACATTGTGTCGGGCGGGGAGTTGTTTCGCGGGCTTCAAGCAGGTATCCCTCCGGAGAGGATTGTCTATTCAGGCGTAGGAAAGCGTGAGGACGAGATAGAGTATGCCCTTCAATCCGGCATTATGATGTTTAATATTGAATCATTCCAGGAGCTGGAGCTCATAAACCGCTGCGGGGCCCGCCTGAAAAAAAAGGCGCCAATAGCCCTTCGTGTAAACCCGGATGTGGATCCCAGGACACATCCTTACATATCAACAGGCCTGAAACAGGAAAAGTTTGGGCTGGGCATGGAATCGGCTGCAGAGGCGTACAGGTCGGCCACTGCCTTTCCACACGTGGAAGTTATCGGCGTCAGTTGCCACATCGGGTCTCAGGTCACGGAGGTTGCTCCCTTTGTGGATGCCATACACCGCATCAAGGTGCTGATTACCACCCTGGAGAGCTTTGGCATCTCGATTTCCTATCTCGATATAGGAGGAGGGCTTGGGATCACCTACGATCAAGAATCTCCTCCTCACCCAAATGAATATGGCAGGGCGATCTCAGAGGCCCTTGGCGACTCATCCTTTACGCTCGTCCTGGAGCCTGGCCGGGTGATTGTGGGCAACGCGGGTATCCTCGTAACCCGGGTGCTATATACAAAGAAGGGTGAGGCCAAGGATTTTGTGATTGTGGATGCGGCCATGAACGACCTTGTTCGCCCGTCTCTTTATGATGCCTACCATGCTATCGAACCGGTGGTCAGGGATCACAAGGAAACGATGAGGGCGGACGTCGTTGGACCCATTTGCGAGAGCGCGGATTTTTTTGCCAAGGATCGTGATATTCCGTGTGTGGAAGCAGGGGACCTGCTAACAGTCATGAGTGCAGGGGCGTATGGTTTTACAATGTCTTCCAATTACAATTCGAGACCCCGAGTCCCGGAGGTCATGGTCAAGAAGGATCAATTCTATGTTGTCAGGGCGCGGGAGTCATACGAGGATTTGATAAAAGGAGAGTCGATACCGCCGTTTCTGTGAAGAGAGAGTAATTAGTCATTAGTCATTGATGATTGACGATTGATGATTGACGATTGATGATTGACGATTGAATATGGGAAACTCCAAATGGCCATTCGTGATTCGCAATCCGCAATCCGCAATCCAAACAGGGATCCCCTTTTACAAAATGAGCGGCAGCGGAAATGATTTTATCATTGTGGATAATCGTGGCGGGGTCGTTGACGAAGGAAACCTGAGCCAATGGATTGCTTCAATCTGCCGAAGGAAACTCTCGGTGGGGGCTGACGGGGTGATTCTGCTTGAAGCCTCGGAACGGGCGGATTTCAAGTGGCGTTTCTTCAATGCAGATGGAGGAGAGGCCGAAATGTGTGGCAACGGGGGCCGTTGTGCGGCAAGGCTTGCGTATCTGAAGGGGATCGCTGGTCCTCGGCTGAGCTTTGAAACCAAGTCCGGAGTCATTCGGGCCGAGGTGATCGGTGGACGGGTGAAGTTGGAGATGCCGGACCCGACCGCGCCGGAACTTGATTATCCCCTGAAGGTGAAAGAAGAGACTTTTACGGTAAGCAGTATCACGGTGGGTGTGCCCCATGTGGTGACCTGGGTGACAGACCTGGAAACAAGCCCGGTTTTCAGGATGGGCCAAGCCATAAGGTCCCATCAACGCTACGCCCCGGCCGGCACAAATGTCAACTTTGTGGAGCAACTCGATGACGGCGTCTTTGCCATTCGCACCTATGAGCGTGGTGTGGAAGATGAGACCCTGGCCTGTGGGACGGGCTCGGTTGCAACTGCTCTCATTGCTGCCGCAAAAGGGATGGCTGCCTCTCCTACTGTACTGCATACCCAGGGAGGCGAAGCCCTCAAGGTTTATTTTGAGAGATCCGGAGATGATTTTCGCAGCGTGTTCCTCGAAGGAGAGGCAAGGGTCATCTATGAAGGCCGGCTTTGGAACAATGACGATTGATTATTGACGATTGATTATTGACGATTGACGATTGACCAATGACTATTGGATTGATGATTGTCGATTGTCGATTGTTGATTGAAAAAACAATCATCAATCGTCAATAATAAATCATCAATCCAAATGACCAATGACTAGTGACCAATTGAGGATTGAAAAAGCTGAAAGACTAAAACGCCTTCCTCCTTATCTTTTCAAGGAGATCGATCGCCAGAAAGAACAGGTCCGGGCCAAGGGGATTGACATTATTGATTTTGGGGTAGGGGACCCAGACCTTCCAACCCCGCCCCATATTATCGAGGCCTTAAAGAGATCAGCTTCAGACCCGGCCAACCATCGATATCCTTCCTATTCGGGGATGGGTGAGTTTAATGCCGCGGTGGCAAGGTGGTATGAGCAGCGTTTTAACGTGGATCTGGATGCCGGCACAGAGGTCGTGGCGTTGATTGGATCCAAAGAGGGGATTGCTCACATCCCTTTGGCCTTTATAAACCCCGGGGATATTGCCCTTGTGGCCAGTCCAGGCTATCCTGTTTACCGTATTGGCACCCAGTTTGCAGGCGGGTTACCGTATTTTATGGATCTTTTGAAAGAGAATAGATTTTTGCCTGACCTTGAAGCCATTTCACCGGAAGTGACCCAAAAGGCCAAGATGATGTTCATAAACTATCCGAACAACCCCACGGCAGCAGTGGCCACCAAGGATTTCTTTGAATCGGTGGTCGCCTTTGCCGGGGAACACAATGTTATAGTATGTCACGATGCTGCCTATTCGGAGATGGCCTTTGATGGTTATAGGCCGATAAGTTTCCTTGAGGCAGAAGGGGCCAAATCTGTTGGAATCGAGTTTCACTCCCTTTCCAAGACCTATAATATGACAGGTTGGCGCATTGGGTTCGCGGTTGGTTGTGCGGATGTAATCGCCGCTTTGGGTCAGGTGAAGAGTAACATCGATTCCGGTGCATTTCAGGCCGTTCAGATTGCAGGGATTACGGCCCTGGAAGGAGACCAGACATGTGTGGAGGATATGAGGCAGACATATGCGGAGCGTCGAGATATCTTAGTGGCCGGCCTCCGCTCGATGGGTTTATCGGTAGAAAACCCGCGTGCTACGTTCTATCTTTGGGTTGAAGTGCCCCAGGGTTATACGTCAGCGGGATTTGCCAGCTTGCTGTTGACAGAAGCCGGCATTGTGACCACACCCGGAAACGGATTTGGTACAGCGGGTGAAGGGTATGTCCGGATGGCTCTGACAGTTGACCGCGAGCGAATCCGTGAAGCAGTGGAACGGATGAGCCGGTTAAGCTGGATAGCCCGTTAGCCGGTTTGCCCGTTGAGCCAGAAGTCGCTTCGCTCCGTTCAAGGTTCGAGGACCGCTCCCGCCTGCCAGCGCCGCGCTCGCCTGATAGCTGCAATGCCGGCACACATGGCATTGGCGGGCAGGTCGCTTGAGGTTTGAGGCAGAAGAAAAAGATTTTTTCTTGCCTCCAACCTCTAACCTCCAATGGCGCCACAGGCGCCTTACGGGCCCAACCGGCTAATCCGGCAAACCCCGAAAGATCTATGATGTCAAGGAGCGATAGAAGTCACGAAAGCTCACGTTACACACATACGGCTTACATAGGGGTAGGATCGAATATTGGGGATAAGGCCGACAATTGTCGGAAGGGAATCGCAGCGATTAATAGGTGCGAGGGTTGCATGGTGGAGGCCCAATCCCCCCTGTATGAGAGCGAACCGGTTCATTTGGAGTGTCAAGATTGGTTTGTAAATGGTGTGGCCAGGATTCGTACCGATCTTGAACCAGAAACCCTTTTCGCACGACTCAAGGCCATTGAGCATGCAATGGGACCTCGGCCTGGACAAGTTAGGTTCGGTCCCAGGACCTTGGACCTGGACATCCTGTTTTACGATGACCGCATTTTGCATACAAGATTGCTGGAGATCCCTCACCCGAGGCTGCACCAAAGGCGGTTCGTCCTCAGGCCGTTTTGCAACATCGCACCCGAACTCGTGCATCCTGTCTTTGGGCAGACTATGCAATCCCTTCTATCTGACTTGAAGGATGGAGATAAGAAAGCTATACCATACAAATGCGACTATTGATTCTTTCCCTTTTGATTTATCTTGCCTATCGGCTGTTCAAGAGCTGGGCACTTCCAGGGCAATCCTCACCAAGGACTCCAGAGCAGGAGGGATTGACCATGGTCGATGATGTGATGGTCAAAGACCCTTTTTGTGAAACTTACTTTCCCCAAAGAAACGGGATCAAAAGGGTTATAGGGGGGCAAACCTACTATTTCTGTAGCACAGAGTGCCGGGACAAATATCTTGAGGCTATCAAGGACTCTAAGCAGTAATACGTTTCGGGATTTGGCATCCTTCATTCCTCGGTTTACACTTATCAAGGATGCGGGCGCCAAGAGATAAGTTCTTTTGTTCCTACTTTTTGGTGTCAGGTGTCAGGCCCGCCCTGGCGCGACTTGCTCGAATCAATT
>JAUWXF010000211.1 GCA_030616475.1 Desulfobacterales bacterium | reverse complement strand
TCTGCTGCCCATGTAAGTCAGGTCTGGGCCAGGGATTTCGGATTTCGATATTCGGATTTTGACAGCCGTTGTAACGTTCCGGCAACATGTTGAATTGCCAAAATCGAATACAGAACTTTTGGGACACCGAACTAGGAGAACCCATATGACAAAGTGGATCTGATAAAAAAATACCCTTCTTCAAATGCGGTAAGGAGCTGAAGGAGAGGGTCGATTATAAATAAGCCAAAAACCAAACGCGGAGGGAAGCGGTTATGAAAAAGTTGAATAAGGATCTGCAGGCAGTATCGAAATCTCTGAAGTCACTCTCAAAGAAGACAGAAGGATTGACGAAGGCGGTGGCCAAGCTTGAAAAGACTCAAAGTGCTGCGAAACGGAAACCGAAAGCCAGGGCCAAAGCCACAAGGCAAGCAGTCGCGAAGAAGAAAACCGCAACACTGACAGCCACCGACCAGGTACTCAAGATTATCAAGAGGTCTAGAAAAGGTGTTGATGCTCCCACGCTGATAAAAAAGACCGGCTTTGAGGACAAGAAAATCAGGAATATCCTTTTCAGGGCGTCCAAACAGGGTAAAATCAAGAAGGCAGGTAGGGGGATTTATGTAGGTGAGTGATCCTGTGGGGCGGTTGATTTCTTGAATCCGTGAAAATGGGCCACAAAAAGGTCGATCGAGTACAGTATATTGTGCCTGCCGGCGTTTTCTCCCTATATATTGCGTTTTTCTCTTGACTTTTGAGAAAGTTCTGATCTATTTTTCCGCAGGCCTCGATGTAGACCCTTATTAACCCGAAGCAAAGGAGGAATGCGCATGACAAAGGCAGAGCTAGTTGGAAAAATGGCAAAGGATGCGGGTATCTCAAAGGCTGCGGCTAACAAGGCCCTGGGCTCGTTTGTTGACGGTGTCAAGAAAGCCCTGAAAAAGAAAGACGGCAAAATGACACTGGTTGGTTTTGGCACATTCTCAAAAGTGCGTCGTAAAGCGCGCAAGGGCAGAAACCCTCAGACGGGCGAAACAATCAAGATAAAGGCCTCCAATACTGTAAGATTCAAGCCGGGCAAAGCCTTAAAAGACGCCGTTTAGTAGCTTCCACGGTTCCACAAGGTGGCTCCTTCCAGGTGGGCCACCTTTTTCTTTTCAATCACCAGTATTTTCTTCTTCATGTCATCATTTCCTTTTGATTCAAGTTATAAAATCGCTTCGCCCTGCCCGCCACCCGCCTGCCATCGCCAGGTATAGGAGGCAGCTACAGTGTCGGCATGCATGGCAATGGCGGGCAGGTTGCCAAGCACGCTAGCGTGTAAGCTGCATGCCGTATTAAAAATCCGGACCTGATAAAAATTTTTCGTATTCACTCTCAAATTTGTTCACGCGCGTACGTGCCAAGTTCAGAGGGCCGGGCGTTGGTTTTTATGGACAAGCCGATTTGTATTCAGTATCCTACAGTTCTCTATCCAGGGAAGTGCGGCAAAGGCCGATGTTTTTGAAGATCTGTGTTCAGAAAATGAAAGGAGGTACATGGCAGTGACATGGAGAGTTCGACTTCTTGGCATCTGCCTCGTTTTGTGGCTGTCGTTCGTCGGCCTGATCGGCTGTGCTCCAGCGCTTTCCAGGCAATTTCGAGAGCAGGTCCGAGTGCCCCTCCCTTTCAAAGCGCTGCTCGAAGAAGGAGAGGCTCACGAGGGACGTAGGGTGATTCTGGGGGGCTATATTCTGGAGACAGTGAACGAAACGGATGGCAGCCTCATCACCGTGTTGCAGGCACCGCTCGATTCTCGAAACAAACCAAAATCACGAGACCTCTCTGAAGGCCGGTTTCTGGTGCAAATGGAGAAATTCCTGGATCCGGAAATCTACAGTAAGGGTCGCAAGCTCACCGTGGGGGGCAAAGCGTCGGGGGTCCGGTCACAGCCACTGGGAAATCGCTTGTACCGGTATCCGGTCATCGAGGCTGAGGAACTCCATCTGTGGCCCAAAGAACCACAATACATCAAGCTTCACGATCCTTACTATTACTACTGGGACTGCCCCTGGTACTATTACCCGTATCACCCCTATCCATGATGGGCATATCAATCTTGTCTTTGTTTTCCTTATAGATCTCGACGGCTTCTGTGCCGCTTTTTGCCTCATGGATAGCCCTCTATCATTGGGATTGTAAAGTAGAATGTCGAGCCCTTTCCAGGCTCAGACTCCACCCTGTCTTGGGATTGCAGCTTACGTCCGAGAGCATTGGCAATTTTTTGTTTGAGTTCCGTGAAGTCTGTGCTCTTTATCACGTAGCCCTCGGCCGCAGACAGGCGGGGGTCATCCCGAAAGGTGTCATAGGCGGTCACGATAATGACATGTGGTATTTGGCCTTAGAATCGACTATCCCTGCCGGAGCATACCTGAATACGGAGGGTAAACAGAGAAAAGCCAAATTTAGGCTTTAATTGATAGGGGGAAGAGCAATGAAAGCAGAAAGGGTGAATCCGGGATCGGGGTCGTTTTCTCATCTCAAAATTTTTTTAGGTGTAGAGAGAAAATTTTCGCCACCGACCCCAGACTTCCACCGTCATGGCTTTATGAATATGCAATATTCATTCCTTTCTGGAAAAAGCTTTTTAACAGGACGACACGCATTTAAATCAGGCGTATCAATTTAGCCTATTGAAAAAGCGAGCCTTAATGTTTTCAAACAACAAAAATGTTACAATCAGGCTCAAAATCCTTATAGAGGCTAAGAGAAACAGCCTCAGGATTGACGAACGAGGCAAGGTCAATATCTCTTCCCTGGAGTGAGGGCTTAAAACTGAAATAAGGTGTCAAGGAACCCCTTATATGTGTCAAAGATCTGACAACCTATCAACCGCACGTGGGCAAGAAAAAGGGCGGAACATGTTGCCACTTCATGTCCGCCCTACAGGGAAAGGAGGTAGGAGGTAGATCGACAGTTGGTCACATATCTGACCTCCTATTTGCCAACACACGCACAAAGCGTGCCAGAATGGCTGGGAAGGCTTAAAGGCGAAACCAGGGCTTTAGAGGCCTAACTTACTTATGGACAAATTGCATCTTGGCCGAGCCTATCTCAATGACATCAAAC
Organism: Desulfobacterales bacterium; assembly: GCA_030616475.1. GTDB lineage: Bacteria > Desulfobacterota > Desulfobacteria > Desulfobacterales. The sequence continues at coordinate 1,744 of JAUWXF010000211.1, read as the reverse complement.
TCTTTTAGCATGACCGAGGTTTTCACAGTTTTACCGTTGACCTTTGGCTTAGAAATCCCCCCCACGTAGCTTAAGTAATAGCCATTGGGTCTCTTGCTGATGGTGGCTGCGGTCTGGCCCACCATTAAACCGCGCACCACAATGTCGGAGGTGGGCTTTTTTCCGATCTTGGTCAGCTTCCTGGAAAGCTTCACTTCTCCCTCGCCGCCTGCTAAAAAGGACAAAATACCGATGGGCGCCTCCTTTTCAGGCTTCTGGGCTTCTATTTTAGCAGGGCTCTTGGCCATCATCTCCCGGTACTTTTCCGTATCCATTACCATGGTCTGGTCCATCCCGACCGGAGCGTCATCGGGCCGGGGCTCCCCCTCCTCGTAGGCAAAGACGAGGGTATGCTTCCCGATGTCTATGACGTCTCCGTGTTTGAGCCAGTGAGATGAAACGAGTTGTTTGTTTACAAAGGAACCGTTTTTACTTTTCAGATCAGTCAGCAAAAACCCGTCATCCATCGAGTCTATCTTGGCATGGTGGCCAGACACCGCGAGGTTCTCGATGACCACATCGTTGTTCTCCCTCCGGCCGATGGTCAGGGCCTCTCCCTTTTCAAGGTGATACTTCCCAACGGTTTTTTCCTTGAATTTAAGCACCAAAGTCGGCATCGCAGGACCTCTCTTTATTTAGATATCTTTCTTGAAGGGAAGTTGGATAACCCTTCTCCGATCCGCGAGATCAGTCTGATGATCCCGCCTTTTTCATGTTTTACCTTCTTTACCTTTAGCACAATAACCGTTACATTGTCATCCCCCCCACGTTCGTTCGCCAGATCCACAAGCAAGCGGCAGGCCTTATCGGGCCGTCCTTTATTCACCACATCGTGGATCTCCTCCGGAGAGACCTTGTCGCTTAAGCCGTCAGAGCTGATGACCAGGATATCGCCCCTGAAGCACTCAATCTCGCAGATATCAGCCTCTACCGTTTCCTCAATCCCGATGGCACGGGTGAGCATGTGTCTGAACTGTCCCCCCAGCCGTTTGGCCCCCTCGGGGTCGAGAGCCGCCTGCTCGGCCATCACGGTGTGGGGTACGGACAGGAGCTCTATGCTCCCGTCATGCACCAGGTAGACTGGGCTGTCGCCCACGTTGGCCGCCATGAGGGTCTCGTCAGAGAAATAGACTGCCGACACGGTGGAGCCCATTCCACGGTACGACTCCTTACTATGGGAGGCCTGGTGGACCCCCTGGTTGGCCATGTGGATGCCGGAAAGTAGCCGCCTGGCCTTCTTGGAGAGGACCTCGTCGTAGTCGGCCAGCTCCTCCACATCGCCGTCCTCTTTGAACCTCTTCATGTAGTCCCGAATGGTCTCCACCACCAGCATGCTGGCCACCTCCCCGGCCTGGTGCCCCCCCATGCCATCGGCCACCACGTAAAGCCTCAGATCATCATCGAGGAGCAGGGCATCTTCGTTGCCCTTCCTTTTTCTACCTACGTCGGTAATACCTGCTGATTCGACGACAACCATAATCAAGAAACCTAAGTCTTTTCCGGCATCCTTCATTCCTCGGTTTACACTTATCAAGGATGCGGGCGCCAAGAGATAAGTTCTTTTGTTCCTACTTTTTGGTGTCAGGTGTCAGGTGTCAGGAGCAAGAAACGCAAGACCTGCCCGCCATTGCCGTGTATGCGGGCATTGTAACCTCGCTGTGACGCAGGCGTTGGCAGGCGGGTCTGAAACCTGAACACTGAAACC
>JAUWXF010000302.1 GCA_030616475.1 Desulfobacterales bacterium | reverse complement strand
GGTGTCAGGTGTCAGGTGTCAGGAGCGAGAAACGCAAGACCTGCCCGCCATTGCCGTGTATGCGGGCATTGTAACCTCGGTGTGACCCAGGCGTTGGCAGGCGGGTCTGAAACCTGAACACTGAAACCAGGTACCAGGTGTCAGGTGTCAGGAACTGAAAAAGCAAGACCTGAAACCTGAACACCTGCCCGCCATTGCCAGACATGCCGGCATATAAGCTGAATGCTGTCTCAGGCGTTGGCAGGCGGGCTGAACCTGAACACTGGTCAATAGGTGTAAACTACTTTATGGCGAAAATGAAGGATGCCTGATTTTCGTATGTGGATTCAGGAAACCCATGAAGGGGTCATTTTCAAGGTCATTGTTCAACCCAGGGGATCGAAAAATGAAATCATAGGTCTTCAGAGGGATGCGTTGAAGATAAGACTGACAGCTCCTCCTGTCGAAGGGGCTGCTAATAAGATGTGTATTGAGTTTTTGGCAAAATCCTTGAAGGTACGAAAATCGGATGTGGAGATCGTCCGGGGCCAGCGTAGCAGAACCAAGAAGATGCTGGTGCGGTCGGCAACCCGAAAGAAGATCGAATCTCTTATAAAAGTTGTGTAACAATTTAATTCTTTGAAGACACGGTCGCTCGAACGACAATCAGATTTTGAACCGTGTAAAACTCGGGCCTAAGTGAGCCTGAAAAAAGAACTGCGGCCACTTGTTAAATCGTACCAGGAGAATTCGATATTGTTTGAGTATTTAAGTGCGGTCTGTATAGCTCCCCGTTCTTTCTCAATGCTCACTAAGGCCCTCAGACAGTTCCCCGCTTCAAAATCTGATTGTCGTTCGAGCTTCCTGCATTCAGCTTGTTTCATAAGGCGAAAATGATACTAAGGGCTCGCTCAAAGGCTTTAGCCCGCTAGAATCACCCCGTATATCTTTTCAATACCATCACAGCGTTGTGTCCGCCAAAACCAAAGGAATTGTTCATTACCACATTCAGGTTTGCCGGGGTCGGCTCGGTGATAATATTAAGATCGATCTCGGGATCAGGTGTTTCATAGTTTATGCTGGGCGGGATCATCTGATTTTCCATGGCCAGGGCGCAAGCCACAGCTTCAACACTTCCGGCAGCCCCGATAAGGTGTCCGATCATTGACTTGATAGAACCGACCGGCACCTTGTAGTCCCCAAACACCTCACGAATCGCCATGGCCTCGGCCTTGTCATTGAGCTTGGTCGAAGTGCCATGGGCATTGATATAATCAACTTCTCTCGGCTCCAGGCCGGCCATATTCAGGGAATCGACTATGGCCTTTTTCACCAGCCTGGCTCCCGGATCCGGAGCCGTGATGTGATAGGCATCCGTGTTGGTTGCATACCCTACGATCTCTGCATAGATCTTTGCATTCGTCTTGAGGGCATGTTCGAGGCTTTCAAGAACCACCACCCCTGCCCCCTCGCCAATGACAAAGCCGTTTCTGTCTTTATCAAAAGGTCGGCACGCCCCTTTTGGATCTTCGTTCCTCCGGGACAATGCCTTCATGTTGGCAAATGAACTTGCTGCCATTTCCGTAAGAATTGCCTCGCTCCCTCCGGTTACAATGACATCAGAGTCGCCCAGCGCAAGATCCTTGCAAGCGTATATCAAGGCATATGAACCTGTGGCACAGGCATTGGCCGGGCAGGGACTGGTCCCGGTCAGCTTATGGATGATACTCACATAAGCATTGATAGCATTGGGCATCATCATGGGGATAAGAAACGGGCTGACCCTTGACGGATTTTGAGTTTCAACCAATTTTTGCTTCTCTTCTTCAAGGGTCATCAAACCGCCGATCCCCGTGCCTATTATGGTTCCTACCCGATCATTATATTCGCCCAATTTGAGCCCGGCATCCTCGATGGCAAGAGAGGCCGCAGCAACCCCGTACTGGGTGAACAGGTCCATTCTCTTGGCATCTTTGGGTTTAATCCCATAATCCTGGGGGTCAAAGTCCCTTATCTCAGCACCTATCCTGGTTTTGAAATTAGAGGTGTCAAATCTTGTCACAAGATCGACGCCCGATTTGCCTTGAATGAGGGCGTTCCAGAATTCATCCTTTCCGCATCCGATAGGGGTAATGGCCCCCACCCCGGTGATCACGACTCGCTTTCGTTCCATGATATCATACTCCTAAAGTTACCCGGCTCTTTATCCTGTTGTTGTTTAACTAGTTTCCATCCAGAAATGGCCATTTTTCGCAATCTCGGCGTCAATCTGCGGGATCGCTTGTGCGACGTACCGACGTACGTCTCCGCGCAATCCCTTGATTTCCTTGACCTTGCGAAAAATTACTC